>NZ_PSWN01000005.1:0-205354 GCF_002932815.1 Rathayibacter sp. AY1B4
CCCGTCATCGGTAGACAACAGCGGCGAGCGCCAGCGCCCCCCGAACGGGGAATGCGCGGGCGCTCGCCGCTGTTGTCTACCGATGACGGGACGGGGCTCGGCGCCCCGCCCACCGGACAGCTCGGAGGAGCCAGAGGCAGATGGCAGGAACAGGGATGAACAAGGGTCGAGGGGCGCGCGGCAGTGACGACGAGATCGTCTACCGCCGCCACGCGAACGGGCGCGGCATGGTCGCTCCCGGATCGCGCGTCTCGGCGACCGCGTACGTGGAGACCGGCGCCTACGTGGAGCCCGGCGCGACCGTGGGCGAGCGCGCCTGGATCGGCGCGGGCAGCTGGGTCGACCGCGACGCCATGATCGGGCACAGCGCCTTCATCGGCGCGAACGTGCACGTCGGGCCCGAGGCGATCATCGGACCGGGGGCGCGGATCGGGAGCTACTCCCGCATCGGACGCTCGGCCGTGATCGCGACCGGCGCCCGCATCGATCGCGACACCGTGGTGCCCGACGGCGCCCGGAGGGGCATCGACGAGGCGAGCGAGAGCGGCCGCCGCGCGGCCTGACCCCCACGACCCTGTTCCGCCGGCTCCCCGGAGCGGCGGAATAGGGTCGTTCCATGTTCGAACTCCACCACCTCAGCGCCCAGGAGCAGTGGGACTGGCTGCAGCGCGGAGAGGTCACGCCTCTCGAGCTCGCCGATCACTACCTCGCCCGGATCGAGCGGTGGAACGGGGAGCTGGGCGCCTTCGCCACGGTGACCGCCGATCGGGCGCGGGAGCGGGCATCAGCGCTCGGCACCGGGCCCGGAACCGCTCCGCTCTGGGGCCTGCCGAGCGGCGACAAGGACCTCTGGCGGCGCGCGGGCGTGCGGACCGCATTCGGATCCCGGCTGCGCGAGCACCACGTGCCCACCGCCTCCGACGAGATCGTCGAGGTGCTCGATGCGGCGGGAGCGGTCAGCCTCGGCAAGACCGCGGCGCCCGAGTTCGGGATGCCCTCCTACACCGAGACGCGCATCGGCCCGCCCGCCGTCACGCCCTGGGACACCCGCCTCGGGGCCGGCGGATCCAGCGGAGGAGCGGCGGTCGCCGTCGCCGCGGGACTGCTGCCGTTCGCCCCCGCCTCGGACGGCGGCGGGTCCATCCGCATCCCCGCCGCGGCCTGCGGCCTGGTGGGACTGAAGCCCTCCCGCGGACGCGTCGCCGCGCTCTCCGGCATCGGCGGGGTCGGCGGCCTGACGGTCGCCGGGCCGATCACCCGCTCGGTCGCCGACGCGGGCCTCCTGCTCGAGGGCATGCTGGAGCGGACGAACGGCCGCCTCCCGCAGCGCTGGTCGCTCGGCGCGCCCGGCGACGGCGACGGCTCGTTCCTCGGCGCCGCGGTGCGCGGAGAGGGGCGCTTCCAGATCGGCGTGCTCACGGACTCGCCCTGGGACGAGGAGTACGAGATCGCTCTCGCGCCGGAGGCGCGCGCCGCGCTGGACGAGGGGATCGCCGCGCTGGCCGCCCTCGGCCACGGGCTCGAGGAGGCGTCGCTGCCCCCGAGCGCCGCGTACCCCGCCGCGTTCCGGACGCTGTGGCAGAGCGGCGCGGCGACCCTGCCCGTCGAGGGCGCGGACCTCGATCTGCTGGAGCCGCTGACCCGCTGGCTGGTGGAGGAGGGACGCCGGCGCTCCGCGCGCGAGATCGTCGAGGCGGCGTCCTGGCTCTCGGGCTACGAGCGCGCGGTGATCGCGGCGTTCTCCGGCGTCGACGCGGTCCTGACGCCGTCGCTGGCGATGACGCCGCGCCCCGTCGGCTGGTACGACCTCGAGGATCCCGAGCGCAATTTCGAGCAGCAGTGCCTCTACACGCCGTACACGTCCTTCGTGAACGTGAGCGGCCTCCCCGCGATCACCCTTCCGCTGAGCACCACGGAGGAGGGCCTGCCGATGGGAGTCCAGCTGATCGGGCGACCCGGCGGCGAGGCGACGCTGCTGGCGATCGGCGCACAGCTCGAGCGGCGGGCGCGCTGGCAGAGGCGGCACCCGCCGCAGTGGTGACGGGGGGAGGCCGCAGTGGTGACGGGTCCCGGCGCGGCAGCACGGCGGATGGTCAGGGTCCGGCTCTGGTCACTGAGGTAAGCCTTGCCTATACTCGAACACGATGTGCATGTTCGAGGACCGCGACGGCTCCGCGCCGGTCGACGTGAAGCAGTTCCTGATCGCGGGCGACGAGACCGTCGTGCCGTGGATCCAGAGCATCCTCGACACTCTCCCCGCGAACGCCCGCGGCCAGGTCTTCGTCGAGGTCGACGACGCGCGCGGGCTGCCGCCGCTCGCCGCCCCCGGACGGGTCTGCGTCACCTGGCTCGGCCGCTCCGAGCGCTCGGGCGCCCCCGGCACCGGTGAGCGCTGCTCCCGCGGAGTCGCGCTCGACCGCGCGGTCCGGGCCTGGGTCGGCGAGATGTCGGTCGTCGACGGCGACTACCCGTGGGCCGACGACCGCCACGACTTCTGCGCCTGGATCGGCGGGGCCGGCCCCGTCGTCGCCGAGCTCGCCGCCGACGTCGAGGCGCGCCTGCGCACCTCCGCCGAGCACGCCGCGCGCTGACCGTCCGCCGGGCGTCCCGGTTGAGTGTTAGGCAAGGCTTACCTTCTGTGCGAGACTGAGGCGATGCCTCCGACGACCGCCGCCCCCGCCCGACCGGCCTACCGGCCGTACCTCGCGACCGTCGCCGCAGCGACCCGGATCGCCCCGCACTTCATCCGCGTGACCCTCACCGGCACCGGCCTCGACCACGTCGGCTGCACCGGCCCCGACCAGCGCATCAAGCTCGTCGTCCCCACCGCAGCCTCCGACGCCCCCGCCTTCCTCGCCTCCGTCTCGGACCCCGACGGACCCGACGGACTCGACCCCGACTGGTACGGCCGCTGGCGACAGCTCCCCGACGAGCTCCGGAACCCGCTCCGCACCTACACCATCCGCGCCGTCCGCCCCGAGGACGCCGAGGTCGACATCGACTTCGCCGCCCACGGCGACACCGGACCGGCCTCCGCCTGGGTCGAGAGCGCCCGCGCCGGCGACCAGATCGTCATCATCGCGCCCGACACGCGCTCCCACCTCCCCGGCGGCGGAGTCGAGTTCCACCCCGGCGCCGCCACCTCCCTCCTCCTCGCCGGCGACGAGACGGCCGTCCCCGCCATCGCCGCGATCCTCGAGAGCCTCGACGACGACGCCACCGGAGCCGCGTTCCTCGAGGTCCCCACCGCCCACGACCGCCTCCCGCTCCACCACCCCGCCGGCGTCCACGTCACCTGGATCGTCCGCGCCGACGCGGCAGCCCCCGGAGCGGCCCTCGGCGACGCGGTCCGCGCCTGGGCCACCCGCTTCCTCACCGCCCACCACCGCGGCGTCGACGTCAGCGACATCGACGTCGACCACGAGATGCTCTGGGAGGTCCCCGACGAGAGCACCGACCCCGGCCTCTACGCCTGGATCGCCGGAGAAGCCGGCGCCGTGAAGCTGATCCGCCGCTGCCTCGTCACCGAGCTCGGACTCGACCGGAAGCGCGTGGCGTTCATGGGGTACTGGCGCCTCGGCCGCCAAGAGTCTAACTGACCCGGAGCGCCGCAGGGCGACGTTCTGCGGCGTTGTCGTCGGGCGCGATACCGCCGGTATCGCTTCCTCCTCCGCCTTGCAGAACGTCGCCCTGCGACGCTCCGGGCGCTGCTCGTAGGGGTGCGGCGCGCCGGGGGCGCGACCGCGGGGGACGGCGCGCCGGGGGCGCGGGCGCTGGGGACGGCGCGCCGGGGGCGCGGCCGCGGAGGACGGCGCGCCAGGGGTGCGACCGCGGAGGACGATGCTGATCTAGTGGACCTCGCAGAGGGCGTCTCGAGAGTCACTGCCGACGGACTTCGCGCGTGATCGAGCGGTTCTCGGGTGCCTGGCGAGTCGGGCGACCGCGCCCGGACATGCTCATCGGATAGCCCTCGGAGAGGGAGTTTCGAGATCCACGCCCGACCGATTTCGCGGCTGATCGAGCAGCTCGCGGGCACAGACCGAGTCGGGCGACCGCGCACAGACCTGCTGATCGGGCAGCCCTCGGAGAGGGTGTGTCGAGATCCTCCCGGCGAGCGGGTCGGGTGCTCCGCGCCGCCCCCGCGTCGAGTCGGCGTCGGCGGGGAGCGGCAGCGGGCTACAGGGTGGGCGAGACGCCCACGAGGCGGCTGGAGAGGGTCCAGAGGTCGTGGGCGAGAGCGCGGTCTCGGGCCTGGGGGTTCAGGGAGCCGTGCGGTGTCAGCTGGTCGAAGTAGGTGCCGCTGGCGGCACCGACGTCGGGCTCGGAGGCGAGGGTGATCAGCGGCACCGCACCCGCCTCGGCGGAGATCCCGAAGGAGCCGACCGAGAGGCTCGTCATCAGCTTCATCATCGTGCTGTCGGCACCGAAGCTCGTCGAGACGACGCCCGGGTGGAACGAGTACGCGTCGACCGACGTCGTCAGCAGGCGCTCCGCCAGCTCGCGGATGAAGAGGATCGTCACCAGCTTCGACGTGCCGTACGCCCGCCAGCCGCCGAGCCACGGACCGCGGCGGTTGTCGAGGTCGTCGAGCCTCAGGCGACCGAAGCGGTTCGCGAGGCTCGCCGTGGAGACGACGCGGACGCCGGCCCGCTCCCTCGAGGTCTCGATCATCCGCGGGAGCAGGAGCCGCGTGAGCAGGAACGGCGCGAGGTGGTTGCTCTGGATCGTCCGCTCGTGGCCGTCGACCGTCTCGGCGCGGTGGGAGACGAGCCCGCCCGCGTTGTTCGCCAGCACGTCGATCCGCTCGTAGCGCTCGAGGAGGCCGTCGGCCAGGGCGCGGACGTCGTCGAGCCGGTCGAAATCGGCCAGGAACGCGTCGCCCCCCACGTCGGCGGCGACCGCGCGGGTGCGCTCGGAGTTCCGCCCGACCACGGCCACGCGGGCACCGGCGGACGCCAGCGCTCCCGCCGCGACCCGGCCGATGCCGGAACTGGCTCCGGTGAGGACGACGACGCGCCCCGTCATGTCAGTGACCACGGAGATATCCGCCCTTCTCGAGACCGGCTTCGATCTCGAATCGATTGCGCAGCGGATCGCGACCCGCCACCGTGTACGCGAACGGGAACCACATCCCGTAGAGCCGCCACTGCTCCTTGTGCACGGCCTCGTGCTCGAGGACGCTGTCGGAGACGTTGGTGCCCGTGAGGTAGCTCGTGCCGACGCAGGACCCTCCGCGGCCGAACGCCCAGGAGGGCAGACCGGTGAAGACGACGAGGCCGTGGCTGCGCCGGATCGGGCCCGTGCTCCACAGCGCGCCCCAGGCGAGTCCGACCGCGCACGCGAAGAGGTAGCCGGGCCGGGTGATCGCCGGATCCAGGGCCACCGTCGCGACGGCTCGACGGAGCGCGCTCACGCGCTGTCGCGTCCGTAGGTCTCGAGCAGCCGCAGCCAGACCTCGCTGATCGTCGGATAGGAGGGGACCGCGTGCCAGAGGCGCGAGAGCGGTACCTCGCCGACGACGGCGATCGTCGCGGAGTGGATCAGCTCGCCGACCTCCTTGCCGACGAAGGTGACGCCGAGGACGACCTTCCGGTCCTCGTCCACGACCATCCGCGCGGTGCCCGTGTAGCCGTCGGCGGCGAGGGCGGCGCCGGCGACCGAGCCGATCTGGTAGTCGACGACGCGGGTGCGGTATCCGGCCTTCTCGGCGGCCGCGGCGGTCAGGCCGACCGACGCGACCTCGGGGTCGGTGAAGACGACCTGCGGCACGGCCTCGTGGTCCGCGGTCGCGACGTGCGCTCCCCAGGGGGCGTCGTGGACCTCGGCACCGGTGGCGCGCGCGACGATCACGTCGCCGGCCGCACGGGCCTGGTACTTGCCCTGGTGCGTGAGCAGTGCGCGGTGGTTCACGTCGCCGACCCCGTAGAGCCACGGACGCCCGCCGCCGAGGGGAGCACCGTCGCCGCCCAGCACGAGCATCGTGTCGTCGACCGTCAGCGAGGAGCCGGGCTCGAGGCCCACCGTCTCGAGGCCGACGTCGCGGGTGTGCGGGGCGCGGCCGGTCGCGGCGAGCACCTGGTCGGCCTCGATGACGTCGCCGCCCTCGAGCGTCACGGCCACGGTGCCGTCGGGCCGGCGCTCGACCGAGACGGGCGAGTCGCCGAGGCGCAGGTCGACGCCGAGCTCCTGGAGCGCCGAGCCGACGAGCTCGCCGGCGAAAGGCTCGAACGGCGCGAGGAGTCCGCTGCGGGCGACGAGCGTGATGGAGGAGCCCATGCCGGCGTAGGCGGTCGCCATCTCGGTCGCGACGACTCCGCCGCCGATGACGACGAGGCGCGGCGGCACCTCCTCGGCCGAGGTGGCCTCGCGGCTCGTCCAGGGGGATGCCGCGCGCAGGCCCGGGATGTCGGGGACGACGGCGGTGGTGCCGGTCGCGACGGCGACGGCGGAGCGGGCGCGGAGCACGCGCACCTCGCCGTCGGGTCCGGTCACGGTCACCTCGCGCTCGCCGCTCAGGCGGCCGTGCCCGCGGACGAGCTCGATGCCGGCGCCCTCGAGCCACTGCACCTGGCCGTGGTCGTCGAAGTGGCTGGTGAAGGAGTCGCGGCGGGCCAGGAGCGCGGGCACGTCGACTCCTCCGCTCACCGCCTGCGCCGCGCCGGGGAGATCACGGGCGGCGCGGAGGGCCATCGGCGGCCGCAGCAGCGCCTTCGAGGGCATGCACGCCCAGTAGGAGCACTCGCCCCCGACGAGCTCGCTCTCGACGACGGCGGCGGTGAGGCCGCCCTGGACCGCTCGGTCGGCGAGGTTCTCGCCCACCGGCCCTGCTCCGATGACGATGACGTCGAACTCGTCCGTCGTGCTGCTCATGCTGTCTCCCTGGGGGTCTCGGAGGCGTCGAGCCCCGTCGTCGGTGGGTGCCCGGCGCTCAATGCGCCGGCACGATCTCGGCCCGCCAGCCGTCGTAGCGGCCGCCGTGGCTCTCGACCGCCTCGATCACCTGGCGGAGGAACGCGGTGGTCGACTCCGCGTCGACCGCGGCGTGGTGGCTCGCGACGAGGACCTGCCTCAGCCTCAGCCGCGAGATCGCGATCTGGAAGCCGGAGGCCACGAGGACGCGCCCGGCGCGCCGTGCGGTGCTGCGGCGGGAGAAGACGGCGAAGTGGTCGACCTCGCGCAGCTCCCACACCTGGTCGCCGTAGCGGAGCCGGATCTCGAGCTGCTGCGCGGCCCGCTCCTGCTGCGCCTCGAGGGAGGAGCCGCCGGGCGCCGTGACGGTGGTGCTCTCGTCGCTCATCGTCCGGTGAACTCCGCCGTCGTGCGCTGGAGGAAGGCCTCGGTGCCGATGCGCGCGTCCTCGGACGCCGCGAGACGCGCGAGCGCCCCGGGGAGCGCGGCCGCGGCCTCGGCGTCGGACGCGGCGACCGCGAGCCGGGCACTGGCCAGGGCGGCCTGCACGGCGAGCGGCGCCTGCGCGGCGATCCGGGCGGCCAGAGCCCAGGCCGCCTCGGCGACCGTCCCGTCGGGGACGACCTGCTGCACGAGGCCGATGCGGTGGGCCTCCTCGGCGTCGAAGAGGTCGCCGGTGAGGATCCAGCGCATCGCGTCGCCCCAGCCGACGGCGCGGGGGAAGCGCAGCGTCGCTCCGCCGAAGGGCAGGATGCCGCGGGCGACCTCGATCTGGCCGAAGCGGGTGGACCGCTCGGCGAGGACGACGTCGCTCGCGAGCGCGAGCTCGATGCCGAGCGTGAGGCAGGTGCCCTGGAGGCCGATGACCACCGGCTTGCTCACGGGGCGGGTGCGCAGGCCCCAGGGGTCGAGACCGCCCTCGGGCACGAAGTCGAGGCCGTCGGAGCCCAGGCGGGGCCCGATGTCGGCGAGGTCGAGCCCGGCCGTGAAGTGCCCGCCCTCGGCGAGGACGACGCCGGCGCGCAGCTCCGGGTCGCGGTCGAGCTCGCCGTACGCGGACGCCAGCTCCGCGAGCAGCCGCAGATCGGCGGCGTTGCGCTTCTCGGGCCGGTCCAGCACGATCGCGAGCACGGTCCCGCGCCGCTCGGTGCGCACGCGCGGTCTCTCGTCGCTCATCTGTTCCTCCGCTCGGTGGCGTCCGACCATCTTGCCGGGTGCCGCCGACACGCGCTCGGGCTTGCGCGCCGATTGCAGGGCTCTCTCAGGCCCCGCGGGACAGAGCGCCGAGGAGGCGGAGGATCGTGGGCAGGTCGTCCTCGGCCGCGGTCGGCGACGACGGGGCGAACGAGGTGACGCCGGCGCCCGCGAGCGGGAAGCGGGACCGGAGGGCGTCGAGGCTCGCGACGAGGCGCGAGGCGGGAACGCCGAAGGGCACCGGGTCGAACAGCCCGGCGAGATCGGCGGGGTCGAGCACGTCCAGATCGAGGTGCACGTAGACGGAGGCGGCACCGGTCGCCTCGACCGCCGCGACGAGCGACTCCGGGTCGAGGGCGTCCGCGGTCAGCACCGCGGCCCCCCGCTCGACCAGCGGCTCGAGCTCGCCGTCGTCGGCGGAGCGGACACCGGCGAGGACGACGCGCTCGTCGGCCACCCGCTCCTCGGCGCCCGCGCTCAGGAGGCCGACGCCGCGGCCCAGCGCGGCCGAGAGGACCATGCCGCAGAAGGCGCCGCTGGGGGAGGACTCGGGAGTGTGCGCGTCCGGGTGGGCGTCGAGCCAGACCAGCGCGACCGGGCCCGGTGCCGAGCGCACGGCGTGCCCGATCGCCGCGAACTCGACGCCGCAGTCGCCGCCGATCGTGATCACGGGATCGGTGCGGCCCGAGAGGGCCTCGCGCACCCGCTCGGCGACGGTGGCGACCGAGGCGTAGCGGCGGATGCCGGTGTCCTGAGCGTCGCCCGCCTCAGCGGGGATGTCGAGGGTCGTGGTGGCGGAGGAGGGCAGATCGCCCCGGATCGCCTCGGCTCCGTCGACGAGGCGCATCGCGCGCGTCGACGCCGAGCCCTGCCACTGGGGGACGACGAGGAAGGAGGCCATGTCCCTCACTATGGCACGCGCGCCGCTGCCGGGTGCCTGCGTCCTCAGGCCGCGGGCAGGCCACCGGGGACGGCCGCGGGGCGGAGCGACGGGGGTGCGCCGTCGAGGTCGACCAGGGCCTCGTCGAGTGCGGAGCGGGCGCGGTCGGCGGCGGCGCGGGCCTCGTCCAGAGCGCCGGCCGGATCGCCTGCCGCACGGCGCACCGCGGTGTCCAGCTGCCCGAGCGTCTCCTCCGCGAGGATCCGGGGTGCCGCGGTGATGCGCTCGCCGTGCACGGCGGCCAGGAGCAGCACCGACTCGGCGCCGAGCCGGGCCGCGGTGCGCGCCGCCTCGAACAGGAGGAGCTGGCGCTCGGCCTGGGCCCGCGGCTCGCGGTACCCGGAGACGACGGCGTCCAGAGCGGAGTCGGCGTCGAGCAGCAGGACCAGCAGCGCGGCCGGATCGTGGCGGGCGCCGGCCGACCGGGCGTCGTCGGCGTCGAGGAGGAGCGACCGTGCCGCGGCGCACGCGACGGCCACGTCGGCGGCGGACGCGAGCTGCGCCGAGGTGCGCAGGTCGGAGAGGGTGGCGGCCCGCTCCAGGTCGTCCCGCACGGAGCGCTCGACGCCGCTCAGCTGCACCTCGGCGCGGGTCACGAGTCCGACCAGCGAGTCGACCGCGTCGAGCAGGGCGCCGGGATCGGGGGAGCCGCCGGCGGCGACGTGCTCGACGGCCTCGCGCAGCGGTCGGACCCGGCGCTCGGGAGTGGTCCCGGCGAGGACGGAGACCTCGGAGCGCGCCTGCTGCACGCGCTCCGGGAGGGACGGGCTCGGCGAGGTCACTCCGTGATCGTACGGCCGGAGTGTGACACCGCGTGACACGGCGGTTCGACCGGCGGCGGCGGCGTGCCCAGGATGGAGTCATGACCCGCTCGCTCGCCATCGTCGAGGTCGCCCGCGTGCGACCGGGCCGCGAGGAGTACCACGCCTACGTGCAGATCCTGAACGGCCGCATCCTCGCCCTCGCGCACGAGCGCGGCTGGCGGGCGGAGCGCTTCGCCGCCGAGGAGCTGGGCACGGAGGAGCTGCTGGCGCGCACGGCGGGGGCGGACGCCCTCGTCCTCGCGGGCGGCGAGGACATCGCTCCCGAGCAGTACGGCGCCGACCGCGGCTACCCGGCCGAGGGCCCCCACGCGGAGCGCGCGGATGCCGCCCAGATCGCGCTGGTGCACCGGGCACTGGCCCGCCGGACCCCGCTGCTGGGCATCTGCCGCGGCCTGCAGATCGTCAACGTCGCGCTCGGCGGCACGCTGGTGCAGGACCTGGGTCCGGAGGCGGAGCACGTCAACGCGGCGGCCCCCGCTCACCAGCGCATGCACCGGCACGAGGTCGGGCTCGCGGCGGGCTCCGTGCTCGGCGGGCTCTTCGGGTCCGAGGCGCTCGCGGTGCAGAGCGCGCACCACCAGGCGGTCGACCTGCTCGCTCCGGGGCTGCGGGTCGTCGCCCGGGCGGAGGACGGCGTGATCGAGGCCGTCGAGCACGTCGCGGCCCCCCTCGTGGGCGTGCAGTGGCACCCCGAGGACCCGGACGCTCCCGCCGGTCAGCTGGCGACGCTGCTCGACGGGCTGGCGCTCGCCGCCGCCCGCGGGGAGTTCGCGCTGCCCCTCGCCGCCTGAGCGGCCGGGGCTCCCCGCGGGCGACCGTGCTCAGCGGGCCAGTCGGGCCATCCACGCCTCGATGTCGTCGGCCGAGCGCGGGATGCCGGCCGAGAGGTTCTCGGCGCCGTCGGCGGTGACGAGCACGTCGTCCTCGATCCGGACGCCGATGCCGCGCAGCTCCTCCGGGACCGTGAGGTCGTCGGGCTGGAAGTAGAGGCCGGGCTCGATCGTGAAGACCATGCCCTCCTCGACCAGTCCGTCGAGGTACATCTCGCGCCGTGCCCGGGCGCAGTCGTGCACGTCGAGCCCGAGGTGGTGGCTGGTGCCGTGGACCATGTAGCGGCGGTGCTGCTGGTTGTCGGCCTCGAGCGCCTCCTCGGCGCTGACCGGCAGCAGGCCCCACTCGGCGGTGCGCCGCGCGATGACGGCCATCGCCGCGGCGTGAACCTCGCGGAAGCGGATGCCGGGTCGGACGATCGCGAACGCGGCGTCGGCCGCCTCCCGCACCGTCTCGTGAACCTGGCGCTGGGCGTCCGTGTAGCGGCCGTCCACCGGGAAGGTGCGCGTGATGTCGGCGGTGTAGTAGCTGTCCTGCTCGACGCCGGCGTCCAGCAGCACCAGCTGGCCGGGGCGCACCGGCCCGTCGTTGCGCGTCCAGTGCAGGATGCAGGCGTGGGGGCCCGCCGCGGCGATGGTGTCGTAGCCGACCGCGTTGCCGTCGGCGCGCGCGCGTCCGTTGAAGACGCCCTCGATCAGGCGCTCGCCCTTCTCGTGGGCGATGATGCGCGGCAGGTCGGACAGGACGTCCTCGAAGCCGCGGCCCGTCGCGTCGACGGCGGCGCGCAGCTCGGCGATCTCGTAGGCGTCCTTGACCAGGCGGAGCTCGGCGATGTCGCGCTCGAGCGCCGCGTCGCGGTCCGCCCGCTCGTCGGCCTCGACCGCGTCGAGACGGCCGGTCACCGCCGGGTCGGCCTCGCGCAGCACGGCGAGGGGGACGCCGTCGTGCGCGTCGAGGACCGCGTCGAGCTCGGCGATCCCGCGGGTGGCGAGGCCGAGATCGCTCGCGACCTGCGCGAGCGACGGACGCGGCCCGATCCAGAACTCGCCGATCTCGGGGTTGGCGTAGAACTCGTCGGAGTCGCGGCCCGCGCGCTCGCGGAAGTAGAGCGTCGCGCTGTGGCCGGACCCGGCGGGCTCGAGGACGAGGACCGCGCCGGGCTCGGAGTCGGAGCCCCAGCCGGTGAGCCAGGTGAAGGCCGAGTGCGCACGGAACGGGTAGTCGGTGTCGTTCGCGCGCTGCTTGAGGCGGCCCGCCGGGACGACGATGCGCACGCCGGTGTGCAGCGCGGAGAGGCGCTCGCGGCGGGAGGCGGCGAAGGACGCCTGCTCGCGCGGAGCAGGCAGCGGCTCCTCCCGCTCGGCCCAGCCGGACGCGATGAAGTCGCGGAAGCGGTCGGAGGCGGGGGTCGTCGAGCGGTTCGCGGTGGCGCGGGGGCGCGGGGCGGCGGCGGGGTCGGGCGTCTGAGCGGCGGTCCGCTCCTCCGTGTTCGTCATGACTCCCATTGTCCTCCTCCGCACGGCCGCGGGGGCCGCCACGGGCCGAGCGGGGGAGGAGGACGGGGAGTCGGCGCCGGGGAGGAACGTCAGGACGCGTCCTTCACCATCCCGCGGACCGAGAGCTGGACGACCAGCGGCCGGTGGTCGCTCCCGGCGTCGTCGCGGTCGTCGACGACCTGGTAGCCCGAGACCTCCCAGCGTCCCGAGAAGAGGACGTGGTCGATCGGGGCGCCGAGCGCGGGCGGGACCGAGGACGGCCAGGTGCCCAGGGCGGCGCCGCCCGCGACGGTCCCCGCGTCGCGGCAGCCGCCCAGCGCGGCCGAGCCCGGCAGCCCGGTCCAGTGGTCGACCGTGGAGTTCAGATCGCCGAGGACCACGACGTCCTCCTCCGCGGAGCAGAGCGCGGAGACCGAGAGCAGATCGCTCCGCCACTCCGCGAGGCGCGAGGGGATCGGCGCCATGGTGTGCACCGCGGCGAGGACGGGGCGCTCGGGAGTGTCGGGGCGTGCGACGAGGGACGGTGTCGATCCGGTGACGACCGCGGCGGTGTCGACGCTGTAGCCGCCGAGCGAGGGGGAGAGCAGCAGGGCCGCCCCGTCGTCGGCGCCCGACCCGGCGTAGTGGAGGGTCATCGACATCCCCTGGGCGCTGAGCGCGTTCACGACGTCCTGCGCGTGCGTCTGCGAGACCTCGAGGAGGGCGATGCCGTCGACCGCGCTCTCCCGGGCGAGCGAGGCGATCGTGTCGACGGGCACGCCGTCGTGCAGCACGTTCCAGGTCGCGAGGCGCACGTCGGCGAGGCGGTGGGCGCGCGGAGCGGCGGAGTCGTAGCCCCGCGCTCCCTGCACTCCCGCGAGCACGAGCGCGAAGACGACGCCGAGCGCCGCGAGTGCCAGCGCGAGGCGCCTGACCGGAGCGACGAGGACCGCGATCACGACCAGGACAGCGGCGAGCCCGACGGCCGCCGCGCCCGTCGCGAGCCGGAACGGCACCAGCTGGGCGAAGGGGGCCTCCCGGGCGATCCCGAAGAAGCCGGGCGCCGCGACCACCAGTAGAGCGATCGCCACGATCACCGCCACCGCGGTCTTCACCAGTCTCGTCCCCATCGCCGCCCAGGCTACTAGGGCATCGGAGGGCTCGCAGGCGGCGCGTCTACGATGAGCGCATGCATGTCGACGGGGGCCGTTACGACCTCCACACCCACTCCGTCGTCTCCGACGGCACCGAGGCTCCGGCCGTCCTGGTGCGGGCCGCGGCCGCGGCCGGGCTCGCCGGAGTGGCGCTCACCGACCACGACACGACCGGCGGCTGGGCCGAGGCGCTCGCCGCGGCCGAGGAGGCGGGCATCGACCTGCTGCCCGGCATGGAGCTCTCCTCCCGCGTCGGCTGGGCCAGCGTCCACGTCCTCGCGTACCTCGTCGATCCGGCGGATCCGGGGCTCGTGGCCGAGACCGCGCGCATCCGCTCGGCCCGCACGCACCGCGCGGAGGCGATCGTCACCGCGATCGCGGCCGACTACGACCTCACCTGGGACGACGTCCTCGCCCAGACCAGCCCGGGCACGACCATCGGGCGTCCGCACATCGCCGACGCGCTCGTCGCCCGCGGCCTGGCCACCGACCGCTCCGCGGCCTTCGCGGGGATCCTCGACTGGCGCGGCGGCTACTACCGCCCGCACTACGCGCCCGACCCGGTCGACGCCGTGCGCCTGGTCCGCGCGGCGGGCGGGGTCCCGGTCATCGCGCACCCGGCCGCGAGCGCCCGCGGGATCGCGGTCGAGTCGATCCTCCCGCAGCTCGTCGACGCCGGCCTGTTCGGCCTCGAGGTCGAGCACCGCGAGAACACGGCCGACGGCAAGCGCCGCCTGCGCGAGCTCGCCGAGCAGTACTCGCTCGTCACCACGGGCTCGAGCGACTACCACGGCACGGGCAAGCCCAACCGCCTGGGCGAGAACACGACCGCGCGCGCGACCGTCGACGCGATCCGCTCCTCCGCCCGCTGAGTCGCGGGAGAGCCGCTGAGACGCCGGGAGCCCGCCCTCCCGCGACGGATCGCGGGGGGACGGGCTCGGGGCGCGGAGGCTCAGGCCTGCGCGTCGGGGCGCGGCGAGCGGCGGCGCGACCGGGTGCGGCGGCGCGGCTCGCTGTTGCCGTCGTGGTGCTCCTTGCTCTCGCTCGAGGGAGCGGGGCCGGTCTGCTGCGGAGCGGTCGAGTCGGCGGAGTCGGAGCGGGTGCGGCGACGCGGCGGCCGGTCGCCCCGCTCGGAGCGCTCGCCGCGGTCGGAGCGCTCGCCCCGGTCCGGGCGCGCGTCGGCCTTCGCCTCGGCGGGGATCGGGGTCGGCTTCAGCCGTCCCTTGGTCCCCGCGGGGATGTCGAGGTCGGTGTAGAGGTGCGGCGACGACGAGTAGGTCTCGACCGGGTCGGGCTGGCCGAACTCCAGCGCCCGGTTGATGAGGGCCCACTTGTGCAGGTCCTCCCAGTCGACGAAGGTCACCGCGATGCCGGTCTTGCCCGCGCGCCCGGTGCGGCCGACGCGGTGCAGGTAGGTCTGGTCGTCGTCCGGGATCGTGTGGTTGATCACGTGGGTGACGTCGTTCACGTCGATGCCGCGCGCGGCGACGTCGGTGGCGATCAGGATGTCCTTCTTGCCGGCCTTGAACGCCGCCATCGCGCGCTCGCGCTGCTCCTGGTTGAGGTCTCCGTGCACGGCCGCCGCGTTGAAGCCGCGGTCGTTGAGCTCCTCGACGATGCGGGCGGCGGCGCGCTTCGTGCGGGTGAAGATGACGGTCTTGCCGCGGCCCTCGGACTGCAGGATGCGCGCGATGACCTCGTCCTTGTCGAGCGAGTGCGCCCGGTAGACGATGTGCTTGATGTTCGCCTGCGTGATGCCCTCGTCGGGGTCGGTCGCGCGGATGTGGATGGGCTTGTTCATGAAGCGGCGCGCGAGCGCGACGATCGCGCCCGGCATCGTCGCCGAGAAGAGCATGGTGTGGCGGGTGGGCGGCGTCTGCGCGAACAGCTTCTCGATGTCCGAGAGGAAGCCCAGGTCGAGCATCTTGTCGGCCTCGTCGAGGACCATCACCTGCACGTTGGCGAGCGAGAGCAGGCGCTGCCCGGCGAGGTCGAGGAGGCGGCCGGGCGTGCCGACGACGATCTGCGCGCCGGCCTTCAGCTGCTCGATCTGGCCCTCGTAGGCCTTGCCGCCGTAGATCGAGACGATCTTGGTCGGCCGGTTGGAGGCGGCCAGCTCGATGTCCTCGGTGACCTGCACGGCGAGCTCGCGGGTCGGGACGACGATGAGCGCCTTGACGCCCGGCTCCGGGTCGGTGCCGAGGGCCTGGATGAGGGGGAGGCCGAAGCCGAAGGTCTTGCCGGTGCCGGTCTTGGCCTGGCCGATGATGTCCTGCTTCTGCAGGGCCAGGGGGATCGTCTGCTCCTGGATGGGGAACGGCTCGAGGATGCCCTTGGCGGCGAGTGCGGCGACGATGTCGTCGTCGATGTTCAGATCGGAGAAAGTCACGGAGTGAAGCGCCTGTCGTGTCGAACGGTCTACGCCCCTGTACGACTCCGGGCGCAGGGTCACCGATCCAGCGCCGGTGACATCCCGGCGAGTCTACTGCTCCCGGCCCCGCCGGCCCCGGAACCCCGCCCCTCCGGCGCCCTATGCTGAGGAAATGGCTGCCTGGTTCCGACGTCGACGTCCCCTGCTCGAGGTGCCCCGCCTGACGCCGCGCGGGGAGTCGAGCCAGAAGCGCGACCGCGTCGACCTCGCCGACCTCACCCCCGAGGTGCTGCCCTACCTCGGCCAGGTCGCCTACCTCCAGCTCGCGGTGTTCGAGGTGCTGGCGCGCGCCGTCGCCGAGACCGACGACCTCGCGGACAAGGAGGCCATCTCCTCCGCCGCCGGCACGGCTCTCGCGAAGCACCACGCCGTCGTCGCCGAGCTGCGCCGCCGCGACGTGGAGCCCGGCGAGGCCATGGCGCCGTTCCGCCCCGCGATCGACACCTTCGAGCGGCTCACCCGCGGCGCGGACCTCCACGAGACGCTGCTCTCGGCGTACATCACGGCGGGCCTGCTCGACGACTTCTTCATCCGCCTCACCGGCGGGCTGCCCACCGACGTGGGGCCGCGCATCGCGCAGACGCTCGGCGCGGACACGGGCGTCGACGGCGTGATCGCGATCCTCCGCCGCGAGATCGCCGCGGACGAGCGCCTGGGCTCGCGCCTGGCCGTCTGGGGCCGCCGCCTGGTGGGCGACACCCTCCTCGTGGCGCGCTCCGCACTGATGGGCTCGGGCAACCACGACTCCGACGAGTCGCGGATCGAGCCGGTGTTCACCGAGCTCATCGCCTCGCACACGCGCCGGATGGACGCGCTGGGGCTCACGGCCTGACGGTTCCCGGCGTCGCACTGCGCCGGAATCCGGAACGACGGAGGCGCGGAAGTCCGAGGACTCCCGCGCCTCCGGCTCGGATCAGGGGGCGACGCGTCCCGAGAGCATCGCCTGCAGGGAGGCCTCGTCGCGGCGGGCGCGGCTGCGCCCGAGCGAGAGGCCGACCGGGACGACGACCACGGCGGTCGCGACGAGGGACAGGACCCAGATCAGGCCGCCGTCCCACGGCAGGCCCGCCCAGGTCAGTGCGACCCAGACGACTGCGGCGACGAGGCCGCCGATCGCCGGGACCAGCACGGAGCCGTGCAGGTGCCGGTGCGGCAGCCCGTAGCGCGCGGCGAGACCGATCAGGACCCCGAACAGGGTGATGAAGAGGAGCTCCACGACGTGTCCGCCCGGAACGCTCTAGGCGACGAAGCCGACGCGGCGCGACTCCTCGGAGCCGACCTCGACGAAGGCGATGGTGGCGGTCGGGACGATGTAGATCTTGCCCTTCTCGTCGCGGAGGCGGAGGACGGCGGTGCCGGCCTCGAGAGCGGTGGTCACCGTCTTCTCGACCTCGGTCACGGACATCGACGACTCGAAGTTGAGCTCGCGCGGGGTGTTGACCATTCCAATACGGATTTCCACCAGCAGTGCCTTTCGGGAGGGGACGAGGGTGTCAGGATACGGGACCGCGCTCGGACGACCGCGCCGGTTTCGCGGTGAGCGGAGCGGGCGGCCGGGGCTCCCGGCGGGGACGGGCGGGAGTGTCGGACCCGGTGGCTACCGTGGTCGTGTGACCGCTCCCGCGACCCCCGCTCCCTCCACCGCAGCCTCCGTCGGCGAGGCGCTCCCGGGCGAGCCCGCGGTCGTGCTGGACGACTCCCAGCGCGCGGTGCTCGCGCTGCCCGAGGGCCGCAGCGCCGCCGTGCTCGGGGCGCCGGGGACGGGCAAGACCACGACGGTCGTCGAGCTGGTCGCCGAGCGCGTCCTCGAGCGGGGGTACCCGCCCGAGTCGGTCGTGGTGCTCGCGGCCAGCCGCACCGCCGCCACCGCCCTGCGCGACGTGCTCGCCCTGCGGCTGGGAGTGCCGACCCGGGGCCCGCTCGCCCGGACCGCGACCTCGCTCGCGTTCGAGGCGGTCACCTCCTCCGCCAAGGAGCGCGGCCTCGAGCGGCCGACCCTCCTGACCGGCGGCGAGCAGGACGCCCTCCTCTCGGAGCTCCTCGAGGGCCACCTCGAGGAGGGGACCGGCCCGCGGTGGCCGGAGGAGTTCAGCCCCGAGGTGCTGCGGCTGCGGACCTTCCGGACCGAGCTCCGCGAGTTCGGGATGCGGGCGACCGAGCACGGGCTCGACTCGGACGCGATCCGCGCCCTCGGGGTCGACGCCGAGCGAGGGGAGTGGAGCGCGGCGGCCGACGTGCTCGACGAGCTGCGCGAGGTGGTCGAGTGGATGGCGCCCCAGGCGGGCACCCGTCTGGACGCGGCGGAGTTCGCGGCCTACGCCGCCGAGGCGATCCGCGCCGGCGAGGGCGGCGAGCGGATCGACGCGCTGCGCCTCGTCGTCGTCGACGACCTCCAGGAGGCGAGCGAGTCGACGCTCGTGCTGCTGCGGGCGCTGACGGAGCGCGGGGTGACCGTGATCGCGCTGGGCGACCCGGACGTGGCGACCAGCGCCTACCGCGGCGCGGCCTCCGACACGCTCGGCCGGTTCGCCGCGAGCATCGGCGCGTCCGACGTCGAGACGCTGGTGCTCGCTCGGGTGCACCGCCACTCGGCCGCGCTGCGGGCGGTCGTGTCGGCGGCCACCGAGCGGATCGGCACCGCGGCGGCCGGCCGGCAGCGGGCGGCGGTCGCGGCTCCGGCCCCCGACGCGGGCCCGGCACCCGTCCTGGTGCTGCACGCCCCGACGGCGGCGCGCGAGGCGGCGACGGTGGCGCGGCTGCTGCGCGAGCGGCGGCTGCGCGACGGAGTGGCGTGGCGGCGGATGGCGGTCGTCGTCCGCTCCGGAGCCGCGGTCCAGCCGCTGGTGAAGGCGCTCGCGGTGGCGGAGGTGCCGACCCGCTCCGTGCTCGCCGGACGGGCGCTGCGCGACGATCACGCGGCCCGGGCGCTGCTCGTGCTGGTCGGCGTCGCGATCGGCGAGCGGCCCCTCGACGCGGAGCTCGCGGCGGAGCTGCTGCTCGGCCCGTTCGGCGGGGTCGACCGGCTGGGGCTCCGCAGGCTCCGGCTCGCGCTCCGGGCGGAGGAGCTGGCCGGCGGCGGCATCCGCGCGAGCGACCCGCTGCTGGTCGAGGCCCTCGCAGCGCCCGGCCGATTCGCGACCATCGACTCCGCTCCCGCCCGGCAGGCCGAGCGGCTGGCCGTGACGATCGACCGGGTCCGCCGCCTGCACGAGGAGGGGGGCTCGATCGAGGAGCTCCTGTGGTCGGCGTGGGAGTCCAGCCGCGTCGCGTCCTCCTGGCGCGAGCTCGCCCTCGGCACCGGCCTGACCGCCGCCGAGGCCAACCGCAACCTCGACGGCGTGGTCGCCCTCTTCAGCGCCGCGCGCCGGTTCGTGGAGCGGGCGACCGGGCACTCCGCGGTCGGCTTCGTCACCGAGATCCTCGAGGCGGAGGTCCCCGAGGACACGCTCGCTCCGCGCTCCGTCGAGGACGCGGTCCTGATCGGCACGCCCTCCTCCGTCGTCGGCCTCGAGTTCGACGTCGTGGTGGTGGCGCGACTGCAGGACGGCGTCTGGCCCAACCTCCGCCAGCGCGGCTCGCTGCTCGATCCGGACGGCCTGCTGCGGCACGCCCGCGGCGAGGGCGGACTGCCGCTCGACGCCCGCAAGGCCACTCTCGACGACGAGCTCCGGATGTTCGTACTGGCCGCCTCGCGCGCTCGGCGGCAGCTGGTGCTCAGCGCCGTCGCGGGCGAGGACGAGACGCCCTCCCTCTTCTTCCGGCTCACTCCGCCGGACGCGCCGCGGCTCGATCCGGCCTCCGCAGTGCCGCTCACGCTGCGCGGGGCGGTGGCGGCGCTGCGCCGGACCGCCACCACACCGGACTCGACCGAGGCTCCCGCCGCCATCCGAGGGCTCAGCGCCCTGGCGCTCGCGGAGGTCCCGGGCGCCGACCCCTCCTCCTGGTCAGGGGTGCTCGAGCCCTCGACCACGGAGCCGCTCTTCGACGTCGGCGACCCCGAGCGTCCCGTCTCCGTCTCGCCGAGCCGCCTCGAGGCCTTCGAGCGGTCCCCTCTGGACTGGTTCGTCGACGCCGTCTCCGGCTCCACGACGAGCACGGCGATGGGGGTCGGCACCCTCGTGCACTGGGTCCTCGAGAACGCCGAGCGGCCCGATCCGCAGGAGCTGTGGGCGGCTCTCGAGTCGCGGTGGCCCGAGCTGGTCTTCGAGTCGCCCTGGCTGGGGGAGCGGCAGAAGCGCGTCACACGGCGGCTGATCGACGGCCTCGCGGGCTACCTCGCCGACTTCGAGCGCGGGGGAGGCGTGGTGCTCGGCCGCGAGCAGCAGTTCGAGCTCGACGTCCCGCCCGCCCGGGTGCGGGGCTCGATCGACCGCGTCGAGCGCGCGGCCGACGGCTCCGTCACGATCGTCGATCTCAAGACGGGCCGCAGCACCCCCCGCAAGGACGACATCGCCGAGCACGCGCAGCTGGGCAGCTACCAGCTCGCCGTCGCCGAAGGCGCGATCGAGGCGGCCGACCCGGCCGACGGGGGAGGCGCGAAGCTGCTCTTCGTGGCGACGGGCGTGCGCGGGAAGCCGTACCGAGAGGTGGTCCAGGAGCGCTTCGGCGAGGAGGAGCTGGAGCGGCTGCGCGAGCGCGTCCGCGCCGCGGCCCTGGGCATGGCGGCGGCGGGCTTCTCGGGCCTGCTCGACGCGACCCCGTTCTCGCCCGGCGACGCCCTGCGGTACCGCATCCACGCGGTGCCCGAGGTCCCGGGGGACGGACTCCTGGCGATCGACGAGGTCGACGAGACAGAGGACCTGGAGGACTCCGAGGAGCCGGGTCCCGATGCGCCGGCCGATCCTTCCGGCCCCGCCGACCCCGGCCCCTCCGCCGTCTCCGAGGAGGAGCTGCCGTGATCGACGCCCTGACCATCGCCGAGCGCCTCGACCTGCGCCCGCCCACCGCCGAGCAGCGCGCCGTCATCGAGGCGCCGCTCGAGCCTGCCCTGGTGGTCGCCGGTGCCGGCAGCGGCAAGACCGAGACGATGGCGAACCGCGTCCTCTGGCTCCTCGCGAACGGCCACGCGGCGCCGTCGGAGGTGCTCGGCCTCACCTTCACCCGCAAGGCGGCGGCCGAGCTCGGCGAGCGCATCGGGCGGAGGATCGACCAGCTCGGCGCGGCGGGCCTGCTCCCGCTCGCGCCCGGGCAGTCGGCGCCCGACCCGTTCGAGGCCGCCACCGTCTCGACCTACAACGCCTTCGCGAACACGATCTTCCGCGACAACGCCGCCCTGATCGGCCGCGAGGGGGACGCGACCGTGCTCTCCGAGGCCTCCGCCTGGCATCTCGCGCGGGGAGTCGTGGCCGACACGGCCGATCCGCGCATCCTCGAGGTGGAGGCGGGGATCGACCGGCTGACCGACCTCGTCGTCTCGCTCGCGCACGACCTCGCCGACAACCTCGCCGATCCGGCCGCGGTCGCCGCGTTCGCCGAGGACTTCCTCCGCCTGGGCGAGCTGCCGCGCGGAGGCAGCGGCTCGGGGCTCTACCGCGAGCTCGAGAAGGCGCTGCAGGCCGTGGGCGCGCTGCCGGTGCTGACGGCGCTCGCCGAGCGGTTCCAGGAGGCGAAGGCCGAGCGCGGCTTCGTCGAGTTCTCGGACCAGGTGGCCCTCGCGCTGCGGATCGTCGACCGTGTGCCGCGGATCGTGGACGAGCACCGCGCGAGGTACCGGGTGGTGCTCCTCGACGAGTACCAGGACACCTCCGTGCTGCAGACCCGCCTCCTCTCGCGGCTCTTCGCCGGGCAGGGAGTGATGGCCGTGGGCGACCCGCACCAGTCCATCTACGGCTGGCGCGGTGCGAGCGCCGAGGGGCTCGGCCGCTTCGGCACCGATTTCGGGGGAGCGGGCCGCTTCTCCCTCAGCACGAGCTGGCGCAACGGCCGCCGTGTGCTGACCGCCGCGAATGCGATCGTGGAGCCGCTGTCGGCGAGCAGCGCGGTCGCGGTCGACACGCTGAGCGCGGGTCCTCAGGCCTCCGAGCACCCGGTCGAGCTCACCTTCCCCGAGACGATCGAGGAGGAGGCGGACGACGTCGCCGCCTGGTTCGCCGGGCGGCTGCGCGAGAACGCCGAGCCGCCGTCGGCCGCGGTGCTCTTCCGGGTGCGCGCGCACATGGACCGCTTCGCCGCCGCGCTGGCGAAGCACGGCGTCCGGTACCACATCCTCGGCATCGGGGGCCTGCTGCGGCAGCCCGAGATCGCCGACCTCGTCGCCGCGCTCACCGTGGTCGAGGACCCGGCCGCCGGCAGCGAGCTCGTCCGCCTCCTGGCCGGCGCCCGCTGGCGTCTGGGCGTCCGCGACCTCAAGGCGCTGCGCGACCTCGCCTCGTGGCTCGCGGCGCGCGACCACGCGCACCGGCTGCTCCCGGAGGAGGTGCGCGAGCGGATGCGCGCGTCCGTCACCGAGGGCGAGGGCGGCTCGATCGTCGAGGCCCTCGACTTCATCGCGGCGCGCCGCCCCGGCGACGACGGGCGGATCGACCACTCCGCGCTCGGCGGGTTCAGCGCCGAGGGCCTGCGGCGCCTGCACGAGGCGGGCACCCTGTTCGCCCGGCTGCGCGCCCGGGCCGGGCTCGACCTCCTCGACTTCGTCACCCTGGTCGAGCAGGAGCTGGGCCTGGACATCGAGGTCGAGGCGAACGAGTCGCGCGGGGACGGCCGCGCCAACCTCGAGGCCTTCCGCGAGGCGGTGGCCGGGTACCTGCAGACGGACGACCGCGGCGCCGGCACCGGCTCCTCCCTCCGCGGATTCCTCCGCTGGCTCGTCCTCGCGGACAAGCGCGACGGCCTGGCCCCGCGACCGGAGGACCCGGAACCGGGGACGGTGCAGCTGCTGACGATCCACGGCTCCAAGGGTCTGGAGTGGGACCTCGTCGCCGTCCCGCGGATGGTCGACGGCGAGCTCCCCGGCACGCCGGTCGAGGGCTTCCGCGGGTGGGTCAGACTGGGCGCGATGCCCTACGCGTTCCGCGGCGACGCCGCCGAGCTCCCCGATCTCGCCTGGCGCGGCTGCAGCACGCAGAAGGAGGTCGTCGACGCGATCGGAGCGTTCGGCGACACCCTCCGCGAGCGCAACGAGGCGGAGGAGCGGCGTCTCGCCTACGTGGCCGTCACGCGGGCGCGTCACCACCTCCTGCTCAGCGGCTCGTGGTGGGCCGGCCAGGCCAAGCCGCGCGGACCGGGCGTCTTCCTCCGCGACCTCGAGCAGGCCGGCACGATCCCGCCGCTGCCGACCGAGCCCGCGAACGAGGAGAACCCGCTCGAGCGGGCCCCGCGCACGTTCCGCTGGCCGCACGATCCGCTCGGCTCCCGCGGCGACCGGGTCCGCGCCGCCGCCGCCCGGGTCCGCAGCGCCGAGCCGGCTCTGCTCGGAGCGCGCGGCGACGACATCCGCCTGCTGCTCGCCGAGCGGGCGGTGCGGCTGGCCGGGGGCGAGCGCACGCCGCTGCCCACCCGCATCCCCGCCTCCCGGTTCAAGGACATCGTCAGCACGCCGGACGAGGTCGCGGCGCAGCTGCGCCGGCCGATGCCGGAGCGCCCCTACCGGCAGACCCGGCTCGGCACGACGTTCCATTCCTGGGTCGAGAACCGCTTCGGCGTCCAGGGCGGGGCGGAGGCGGTCGACACCTTCCCCGACGAGCTCGACGACGCCGGCCCCGCGAGCGTCGAGCAGGAGCGGCTCGACGCCCTGATCGCCATCTTCGAGCGCTCGGAGTGGGCCGACCGGCGCCCGGAGGCGGTCGAGATCGAGATCCACCTCCAGCTCGCCGGCCACGTCGTCGTCTGCAAGCTCGACGCGGTGTACCCGACGGAGGACGGCGTGCAGATCGTCGACTGGAAGACCGGGCGAGCGCCGAAGGACGCCGCCGACCTCGAGCTCAAGCAGTTCCAGCTCGCGCTGTACCGGCTCGCCTACTCGCGCTGGCGGGGGGTGCCGCTCGAGAGCGTCGACGCCGTGTTCTACTTCGTCGCCGACGACCTCGTGCTACGGCCCGAGCGGTTCTACTCCGAGCGCGAGCTCGCGGAGTCGCTCTCCTCGGCGACGGGAGCGAGCCCGCGGCCGTGAGCGGAGGAGCCCGTGCGGGCTCCCGGCGTGCGGTTGAGCAGCTCCTCGACCTCCGAGACCGCCAGCACCGGGCCGGTGTCGGTCGAGAGGGGCGCGGAGAGGTCGCCGAGCACGCTGTCGACCAGCGTGTCCAGCATGGCGACCGCGTCGTCCACGATGGCGGAGTCGTCGGTCTCGGTGCCGTGCAGCAGCCAGCGGGCGAGCTCGAGCTCGGCGTAGAGCTGGGCACGCTGGCGGATCGTGCGGTCCACTGCTCCCGCGCGCATCCGGGAGTAGGCGGAGAGCGCCGTCTCCGAGCCCGGGGCGCTCAGCAGCCAGTGCAGGTCGCGCGCCGGGTCGCCGACCCGCAGCGCCGCCCAGCCGAGCACGGCCGCGACGACGTCGCCCGAGCGGAGGAAGGAGTCGGCGGTCATCGAGCCGTTCACCACGGTCGGGTCGAACTGCCAGAGCGCCTCGTCGGAGGAGGCCGACTCCCAGCGCGCGACGAGCGCCGCCGGGACGTGGCCGGTGTCGGCCGCGCGCTCGATCACCGCGACCGTCTCGTTCACGCTGTCGCGCGCGGTCGCGATCGGCAGGCCCGCCTCCTGGACGAACGACACCGGGAGCGAGTGGATCGCCCCGATGGCCCGGCCGATCGAGTCCGCGAGCCCGCTCTGCGCGGCCACGTCGTCGATGAGGACGCGATCTCCCTCGAGGTACTCGTAGACGACCGCGCGGGTGCCGTCGAACGGCGTCTGCCCGACGCTCTCCTGCAGATCGAAGGGCAGGCGGCTGCGGATGCCGGCGGTCAGCGCTCGGAGCGCGACGAGGTCGCCGAGCTGCTCCTGCTCCGCGAGCGCGGACGTGGGAACGCGCACGACGAGGCGGGCGCTCTCGCGCGTCGTCAGCAGGGCGGAGTCGAAGTCGCCGTGCGTCGAGGACGTGAAGGGGCGCGCGGAGCGGACGTCGAGGCCCTCGACGGCCGAGGTGGCCAGCGCGGCTAGAGTGAGATGGGATCTGGCCATGGTTTCCAGGGTAGGCGGCTCGTGCCCGGCCGGCCCGCCGCCACGCGCTGTCCCGCCGATGCCGTCGAAGGCCCGCGACAGCGGTCCTCGCGGCCCCCGTCACGAAATGAGCCCCGGATGTCACTGCCCTTCGCCGATCGCCTCCCGCTCTCGCGACAGGCGGCCGACCGCGACGGCGTCGGACGCTCGCGGCCCGCGCTCTTCGACGAGCTGCTCGCCGATCCCGCCACCCGCGTGCTAGTCCTGCACCACGACCGGACCCTGGTCGAGGCCGACCGCCTCCTCCTGCGCCGCCCCGAGGACGTGACCGCCGGAACCCTCCGGATCTACCTCGGCCGCACGCTCGCCGAGGCCCCCGGCGAGCCGGTCGGAACCCCCGTCATCGCGACCGTCCTCACCGACGCGGCCGCCGCCGAGCTCGAGCCCGACGAGGAGCGGTGGAGCGGCCTGCGCCCGATCGCCGAGCGCCTGAGCGACCGCGACGCGGGCCTGTTCACCGAGGCTCTCGCCATCGCGAACTGGCACGCCTCGCACGGCTACTCGCCCCGCAACGGTGACCCGACCGTCGTCGAGCAGGGCGGCTGGGTCCGCCGCTCGCCCACCGACGGCAGCCAGGTCTTCCCGCGCACGGATCCGGCGATCATCGTCTGCGTCCTCGACGCGGACGACCGCCTCCTCCTCGGCTCGAACGCGATGTGGGGCACCGGCCGCTTCTCCCTGCTCGCCGGCTTCGTCGAGCCGGGCGAGTCGCTCGAGGCCGCCGTGATCCGCGAGATCGGCGAGGAGTCGGGCATGCGCGTCGTCGACCCGCAGTACCTCGGCTCGCAGCCCTGGCCCTTCCCCGCCTCCCTCATGGTCGGCTTCATCGCCCGCCTCGCCGAGGACCAGTCCCCGGAGGATCTGCTCCCGGACGGCGAGGAGATCGTCGAGCTGCGCTGGTTCACCCGTCAGCAGCTGCACGACTCGCTCGAGTCCGTGCTGCTGCCCGGCCGCTCGTCCATCGCCCGCGCGATGATCGAGGACTGGTACGGAGGCGAGCTGGAGAACGGCCCGATCGCGTGACCCTGCTCGACGGACTCGACGAGGGGCAGCGCGAGGCGGCGGAGGCGCTGCTGGGGCCGGTCTGCGTCCTCGCGGGAGCGGGCACGGGCAAGACCCGGACGATCACGCACCGCATCGCGCACGGAGTGGCGACCGGCGTCTACACGCCCGGTCGCGTCATGGCCCTGACCTTCACGAGCCGCGCCGCGGCCGAGCTGCGCTCGCGCCTGCGGGTGCTCGGCGCCGGGGGCGTCCAGGCCCGCACCTTCCACGCCGCCGCCCTCTCGCAGCTCGGCTACTTCTGGCCGCAGCTGGTGGGGGGCACGATGCCCCAGCTGCTCGACGGCAAGGCCCGCCTGCTCGGGCACGCGGCCGAGCGGCTCCGCCTGAAGCTCGACACGGCGACGCTCCGCGACCTCTCGGCCGAGATCGAGTGGCGGAAGGTGTCCGCCCTCTCGCTCGAGCAGTACGCCGTCGCCGCCCGCACGCGCCCCCTGCCCGGACGGCTCACCCTGGAGCAGACGGTCGCGCTCGTGGACGAGTACGAGGGGCTGAAGGACCAGCGCCGCCAGATCGACTTCGAGGACGTCCTGCTCGTGACCGCCGGGATGCTCGAGTCCGAGCCCGCGATGGCGATGCAGGTGCGCGAGCAGTACCGCTTCTTCGTCGTCGACGAGTACCAGGACGTCTCGCCGCTGCAGCAGCGGCTCCTGGAGCTCTGGCTCGGCGACCGGAGCGACCTCTGCGTCGTCGGCGACGCCAGCCAGACCATCTACTCCTTCGCGGGTGCGCGGGCCGACTACCTCCTCGACTTCCCGTCCCGCTGGCCGGCCGCCACCGTGGTGCGCCTGGAGGAGAACTACCGCTCGGCCGTGCCGATCGTGCAGACCGCGAACCGCCTCATGCGGGGCAGGCCCGGCGCCCTCTCGCTCCACGCCGTCGCCGCCGCCGAGGCGCCGGAGCCCGCGATCGACGCCTACCCGGACGACATCGCGGAGGCGCGCGGGATCGCGGCGCGGGTCGCGGCCGACATCGAGGCGGGGGTACGCCCCTCCGACATCGCGGTCCTCTTCCGCACCAACAGCCAGTCGGCGGTCATCGAGCACGCCCTGCACGAGCGTGGAGTGAGCGCGCACATGCGCGGCGGCAAGCGCTTCTTCGACCTGCCCGAGGTGAAGCAGGCCGTGATGCAGCTGCGCGCGGCGTCCGTGTCGATCAGCGGCGAGCCGCTGTTCAAGTCGGTGAGCGACGTCCTCCGCTCGCTCGGCTGGAGCGCCGAGCCCCCGTCGGCGCCCGGTGCGGTGCGCGACCGGTGGGAGTCGCTGGACACGCTGGCCCGCCTCGTCGACGAGGCCCCTGCCGGATGGACCTTCCGGCAGTTCACGGACGACCTGACCGCACGCCAGCAGGTGCACCACGAGCCGGACCGCGGCGCGGTCACCCTCGCCACGCTGCACTCGGCGAAGGGCCTCGAGTGGGAGTCGGTGCACCTGATGGGGCTCGCCGAGGGACTGCTGCCGATCTCGTACGCCGCCGGCCTCGAGGCGATCGACGAGGAGCGGCGCCTCCTCTACGTCGGCATCACCCGGGCCCGCCGGCGCCTGCGCCTCTCGTGGGCGCGCTCGACGGTCGGCCGCGTCACGCGGAGGGAGCCGTCGCGCTTCCTCGAAGAGCTCGGCACGCGCACTCGGGGTGCGGCTCCCGCTCCCGCACGGTGAACGCTCCGGAGGCGTCGCTGTAGACCCGCTCGGCCGCGCGGAGCCCTCGCCAGCCCGCGAGGAGCCGCCGCAGCACGGCGTCGGCGGCCGCCACGGCGATCGCCGCGCTCGCGAGCGGCGTGCGGGTGGGGGCTGAGCGGCCGAGCACCTGGATCACGAGGCGTGCGCGATCCGGGTCGAGGTCCATCCGGTCCCGCTCGGCGCAGTGCAGGCACGGTCCGGACCCCGGCTCCACCAGGGGTCCGAGGCGCACCGATTCGTCGCCGAACACCACCGCCAGGTGCGGCACATCGGCCGCGAGCCAGTGCGCGGCGCGGGCGGGGGCGACCGCGAAGTCGGCGATCAGCACGGCGAGGTCCGGCGTCCCGTCGTCGGCGAGCAACGAGCAGCCCTCGCTCCGGAGCAGCGTGCGCAGTGCGTCCGGTGCCGCGCCCGTCCCCTCGACGACGACCCGCGGTGCCGGGGGAGGGCCTGGCTCGACGCTGCGCAGCAGGACCGGCCGGAGCGCCTCGAGCACCTCGTCGACCCGCGCCTCGCTCGCTCCGGCGCGCGCCGCGATCAGGCGGACGGTGCCGGCGCTGGTGCCCACGCGGAGGGCGTCGAGCAGCAGCTCCTCCGGGTAGCCGACGCCGTCCAGCACCGCGTGCGGCCGGTCGAGGCCGAGCTGCACCGCGGTTGCTGAGCGCCAGAGCAGGGGGAGTCGGGGATCGAGCCGGAGCACCATCCGGCGATCATGGCCGAGACCGGCCCGGCGCCGCGCGAGTTGTCCACAGGCGGGCGCCGGACGGGGGTCAGACGGGGCGGTCGCCCGTGGGGGAGGAGCCGCGGTCGTCGTCGTCCGGCGAGCCGTCGTCGTCGGTCGTGTCCGGGGCGTCTCCGGAGGCGCCGTCGCCCTCGCGCGGCATCGTGCCGTTCAGCAGGTCCTCCAGCGCGCGGTCCATCTCGTCGGGCTCCGGGGTCTCGCCGCGGGCCTCGGCCGTGAGCCGGGCGACGAGCGCGCTCGGGTCGTCCAGGTCCTCCGAGCCGGGGAGCAGGTCGGGGTGCGACCAGAGGGAGTCGCGGGCCTCGGGCCCGACGGCGTCGGTCACGGCCTGCCACATCGCGGCGGCCTCGCGGAGGCGGCGCGGGCGCAGCTCCAGGCCGACGAGGGTGGCGAAGGCGGATTCGGCCGGCCCGCCGGAGGCGCGGCGGCGGCGGACCGTCTCGGCGATCGCCCCGGCGCTGGGCAGGCGGGTGGTCGCCGCCGCGGTGACGACGTCGACCCACCCCTCGATGAGGGCGAGGACGGTCTCGAGGCGGCCGTGCGCGGCGAGCTGCTCCTCCGTCTTCGGCGGGATGAGCGCGCCGGAGGTCATCGCGTCGCGGAGCTCCTCGGGGTTCGACGGGTCGAAGCCCTCGGCCAGCTCCTCGAGGCGGGTGGTGTCGATGCTGATCCCGCGCGCGAAGTCGGTGATCTGCGAGATGAGGGCGAGACGGAGCCACTTGCCGTGCCGGAAGAGGCGGGCGTGCGCGAGCTCGCGGACCGCCAGGTACAGCTGCACCTGGTCCAGCGGGATGTCGAGGCCCTCGCCGAACGCGGCGACGTTCTGCGGCAGGATCGCCGCGTCGTTCTCCTCCAGCAGCGGGATGCCGATGTCGCCGCCCGAGACGACCTCGGCGGCGAGCTGCCCGACGACCTGGCCCAGCTGCAGGGCGAACAGGGTGCCGCCGATCCCGCGCATCATGCCCTCGGCACCGGCGATCATCGCCTGCATCTCCTCCGGGGCCTGCTCGCGGAGCACGCGGGTCAGCGCGTCCGAGATGCTCAGCGCCACCGGCTCGGCGAGCTGGGTCCAGACCGGCATCGTCAGGGAGATCCACTCGAGGCGGCTGATCGAGCGCGGTGTGCGGCTCAGCTCGGAGACGTACGCGACCTCGTCGAGCCAGAGCGCGGCGACGCCGAAGGCCGCGTCGATCGGAGCCCGCACGGAGTCGGACACCGGCGCGGACTCGGCGCGCGCGAGCTGCTTCGCCTGCTCGAGCGAGAGCGTCCAGTTGACGCCGCCGTCGCCGTTCTGCTGCATCGCGCTCTGCAGCTGCGAGAGCAGGTTCTGCAGGGCCACCGGGTCGTTCGGCAGTCCCGCCGCTCCGGCGAGCTGCGAGGGGTCGACCGGGCCGTTCCCCGAGAGGAACTGCCGCAGCATCTCCCGGAACTCGTCCTCGGAGCCGCCGCCCGCTCGGTCCGCACTGTCGCCATCGGCCATCGGGATCAGCCCTCCGTCGCTCACGTGAATCCGGTCGCCGCACCGCCTCCGCGGCCCTGCACGGGGCGCCGGTTCCGGCGCGACTCCCAGTCGTGCAAGCTACGTTAGCCCGAGCGCCCGGGGCCTCGGCGTGCAGAGCACCGCTCGGGCCCAGCCCGCTTCCGCCCGCCGCGAACATCCCGGCGGAGCCGCTCCACCCGTTGCCAGAAAGGCCCCCGTGTCGCTGTTCTCCGACGACCCGCGCCCCTCCTCCTCCCCGCGCCGCCCGTGGGTCGGACCGGTCGTCCTCCTCTCGGGTGTCGCCGTCGTGGTCGGTCTGGGCGTCGCGCCCGCCCCCTACGTGATCGAGCAGCCCGGCCCCGTGTTCGACACCCTGGGCCGCAGCAAGGACGTGCCCCTCATCTCGATCCCGGACCGCACCACCTACCCCACGGCCGGCACGCTCGACATGCTCACCGTGTCGGTCGTCGGCAACCCGCAGAGCCTGCCCACCTGGGTCGAGGTCGCGAGCGCCTGGTTCGACAGGACCAAGGCGGTCGTCCCGGTCGACGCGATCTTCCCTCCCTCCTCCACGGTCGAGGAGCGCGACGAGGCGAACCAGGCCGAGATGACCGACTCCCAGCAGGAGGCGATCGCCGCCGCGCTCACCGAGCTCGGCTACCCCGTCGAGCAGCGCGTCTCGGTCGTGCAGGTGCCCGAGGGCTCCCCGGCCGAGGGCGTCCTGGAGGCGGGGGACGAGATCCTCGCGGTCGCGGGCACCCCGGTCGCCGACGCGACCGCCCTGCGCGCGACCCTGCAGACCCTCGGCACCGGCTCCCCGGTGCAGGTCAGCATCGAGCGCGAGGGCGTCCGGCAGGAGGTGGAGGTCACGCCGCGCGACTCGAACGGCGCCGCCGTCATCGGCGTCCTCCCCGGAGCGGCCTTCGACTTCCCGTTCGAGGTCGACATCCAGCTGGACGACGTGGGCGGGCCGAGCGCGGGCATGATGTTCGCCCTCGGGATCATCGACAAGCTCACCGAGGGCGAGCTCAACGGGGGGCGGAGCGTCGCCGGGACCGGCACGATCGACGCGGCCGGCGAGGTCGGCGCCATCGGCGGGATCCGCCAGAAGCTCTACGGGGCGGAGGGCGCCGGAGCCGAGTACTTCCTCGCCCCCGCGACCAACTGCAACGAGGTCGTCGGCCACGTCCCCGACGGGCTCGACGTGCTCGCGGTCTCGACCCTCGACGACGCCCTCGCCGCACTGAAGGGCATCGCCGCGGGCGACACCTCCGGGCTGCCGGACTGCAGCACCGCCGCTCCCCTCGACTGATCCCGCCCGCCGACCCCGGGTCGACGCCCAGGTGAGCCGGACAGCCGTCGCATAGCATGGGTGGCCTCCCCTCACATCTCGACAGCAAGAGGCCCTCACGTGAGTTCCACAGCAACCGTAACCCCGCCGCGGAAGAGACGGAGCGTCCTCGCCGTCACTGTCGTGGTGGTGGCCGTCCTGGTGGTGGCGTTCTTCGTCTTCGCCGGTCTGTACACCGACATCCTCTGGTACGACCAGCTCGGCTTCCTCTCCGTGCTCACGACGCAGTGGGCGGCGGCGGGCGGTCTCTTCGTCATCGGCTTCGTCGCCATGGCGGTGCCGGTGTTCATCAGCCTGATGCTGGCGTACCGCCTCCGGCCGGTCTACGCGAAGCTCAACTCGCAGATCGACCGCTACCAGCAGGTCGTGGAGCCGCTGCGGCGCCTGGCCACCTTCGGGATCCCCGCGGTGCTCGGCCTCTTCGCCGGCGTCTCCTCCGCCACCCGCTGGCAGACGAGCCTCACCTTCTGGAACCGCACGCCCTCGGGCACCACGGATCCGCAGTTCGGCCTCGACACGTCGTTCTACCTCTTCGAGCTGCCCTTCTACCAGAGCATCGTCGGCTTCGCGTCGGCGGTCCTGCTGATCTCGGCGTTCGCGACCCTCGCCACCGGCTACCTCTACGGAGCGATCCGGGTGAACGGCCGCGAGATCCGCATCTCGAAGGCCTCGCGCATCCAGCTGGCGGTCATCGCCGCCCTCTACCTCGCCGTGCAGGCGGTCAGCCTCTGGCTCGACCAGTACGCGACGCTCGCGCAGCAGGGGCCCCGCATCACCGGCGCCACCTACTCCACCGTCAACGCGACGATCCCGGGCCTGCAGATCCTGGCCGGCATCGCGGCGCTGGTCGCGATCCTCTTCGTCGTCACCGCCTTCATCGGCCGCTGGCGCTTCCCGGTCATCGGCACCGCGCTGCTGATCGTGTCGAGCCTGCTCGTCGGCTCCCTCTACCCGTGGATCGTGCAGAAGTTCCAGGTCGAGCCCAACGAGCGCACGCTCGAGCAGCCCTTCATCCAGAACAACATCGACATGACGCGCCAGGCCTACGGCGTCAGCGACGTCGACGTCATCCCCTACGAGGCGACCACCGACGCGGAGCCGGGCGCCCTGCGCTCGGACGCCGAGACCACCGCGAACATCCGCATCCTCGACCCCGCCGTCGTCACCGACGCGTTCTCGCAGCTGCAGCAGTTCCGCCAGTACTACAAGTTCGGCGACACCCAGAACGCGCTCGACGTCGACCGCTACTCCATCGACGGATCGACGCAGGACGCCGTGGTCGGCGTCCGCGAGCTGAACCTCAACGGCCTCGGCACCAACCAGACCTGGTACAACCAGACGCTGGTCTACACCCACGGCTACGGCCTGGTCGCCGCGTACGGCAACCAGCGCTCGGCCGACGGCGAGCCGGTGTTCATCGAGTCCGGCGTCCCGACGACGGGCGACCTCGGCGACTACGAGCCGCGGATCTACTTCGGCGAGAACTCCCCGCCGTACTCGATCGTGGGCGGCAACGACTCGCGCGACATCGAGCTCGACTACCCCTCGGGCACCGACGGCGCGCAGCAGACCTACACGACCTTCGACGGCGAGGGCGGCCCCGCTCTCGACAACGTCTTCAAGAAGCTCGTCTACGCGATCAAGTTCCAGTCCGAGCAGATCTTCCTCTCGGACGGCGTGAACGACGACTCGCAGATCCTCTACGACCGCGATCCCGTGCAGCGCGTCCAGAAGGTCGCGCCGTACCTCAAGCTCGACTCCGACGCCTACCCGACCGTCGTCGACGGCCGCGTGAAGTGGGTCGTCGACGGGTACACCACCTCGGCCGACTACCCGTACTCGGAGGTGCAGAGCCTCTCGCAGGCGATCGCCGACACGAACACGCAGCAGCAGTTCCCGACCGACGACGTCAACTACATCCGCAACTCGGTGAAGGCGACCGTCGACGCGTACGACGGCAGCGTCACGCTCTACGCGTGGGACACCGAGGACCCGATCCTGCAGACCTGGCAGAAGATCTTCCCGACCACGGTGAAGCCCGTGAGCGACATGTCGGGCGAGCTGCTCAGCCACGTCCGGTACCCGGAGGACCTCTTCAAGGTCCAGCGCGCGGTCCTCGGCACCTACCACGTCACCGACGCGGGCTCCTTCTACTCCCGCGAGGACGCCTGGGCGACGCCGAACGACCCGACGAGCGGAGCCGCGACCACGGCCGCCGCGACCGGCACCAGCCTGCAGCCTCCGTACTACCTGACGCTGCAGACGCCGGATCAGGACGTGCCGTCGTACTCGCTCTACTCGACGTACATCCCGGCGAGCGTCCAGGGCGCGCAGGCCAGCCGCAACGTGCTGACCGGCTACCTCGTGGCCGACTCCGACGCCGGCTCGACGGCGGGCTCCGTGGCCGACGGCTACGGCACGCTCCGCCTGCTCGAGCTGCCGAAGGACGACACGGTGCCCGGCCCCGGCCAGGTGCAGAACGCGTTCACCACCGACCCGACGGTCGCGAACGAGCTGAACATCCTCTCCCGCGGCGACACCACCGTCACGAGGGGCAACCTGCTCACGCTGCCGGTCGGCGGCGGCCTGCTCTACGTCCAGCCGATCTACGTGCGCTCCAACGGAGACACGAGCTTCCCGCTCCTGCAGAAGGTGCTGGTCGCGTTCGGTGACGACATCGCCTTCGAGGACACCCTCGACGCGGCCCTCGACAGCCTCTTCGGCGGCGACTCGGGAGCCGACGCGGGCGACACCGGCACGCCGACGACTCCGGACGCCGGCACCGGCACCTCGGGCGGCGACACCGGAGGCGACGCGGGCGGCACGACCGGCGGCACCGGCTCCACGCCGGCCACGGGCGACCAGACGGCGCTGCAGCAGGCGCTGAACGACGCGCGGGACGCACTCACGGCTCGCGAGAACGCCCTCAAGGCGGGCGACCTCACCGCCTTCGCGGCGGCGGACGAGCAGCTGACCGAGGCGCTCTCGCGGGCGCTGCAGGCCGAGGGCGGCCAGTAGCCCGCATGGTGCAGGTCGACCGCGGCGAGCACCTCCGCTCGGGGGAGTGGCTCGAGCTGAATCGCACGTACTGGGAGGAGCGCACCGGCGAGGGTGCGCTCCACCCGGATCTTGTCACCGCGGTGCTCCTCGACCCCGGGCCGAGGATCCTCCAGCTCGGCTCGGGCGACGGGCTCGACGCGCTCGAGCTCGCCGAGCGCGGCGCCCGCGTGGTGGGCGTCGACTTCTCGATGCCCGCGGTGCGCCGAGCACGCGCCGCCGCCGCGGACAGGGACCTCGCCGGCTCCGCCCGCTTCGTCTGCGCGAACCTCTACGAGCTGCGGCACATGCTGCCGGAGCCCGACTCGTTCGACGTCGTGCTCTGCAGCGCCGGCGTCGTCTCGTGGCTCCCCGACATGGAGGAGTGGGCGCGGCTGGTGGAGTGGTTCGTCGCCCCCGGCGGCGCGGTGCTCGTCGCCCCGTCGTCGTCCGCTCCCGTCGACGCCGACGTCCGCACCTGGTCGCGCACCTCGTCCGAGCTCGCAGCCGCCCTGACGGCGGTCGGGCTGAGCGTGGACGGGAGCGCCGTGCTGCGCGCCGCCAAGCCCGCCTGAGACCGGAGCCCGCTCCCACCGCCGCGTCGATTTGCACCGGCGCCGGAACGCGTGTAATGTCTCTTCTTGTGCCGCGGGGTGGAGCAGTTCGGTAGCTCGCTGGGCTCATAACCCAGAGGTCGTAGGTTCAAATCCTGCCCCCGCAACAAGAAAGCGAAAGCCGGTCCTGAGAAGGGCCGGCTTTCGTCGTTAACGCGGGTCGCGGACGTGCTGCCCGCGGCTGACAGTGCGCGGGCCGAGACCTCAGTCGCCCTCGATCACGCTCAGCACGTTGCCCGCCGGATCGCGGAACCAGCAGATCGTCGGCCCGTGGCCGCGCATCACTCCGTCCGCATCGGTCGGCAGCGACGGGTCGTCGTAGATCGCCGTGGTGACGCCTGCCGCGTGCAGCTCGGCGACCGCCGCGTCGACGTCCTCCACCGAGAAGTTCAGGATCGTGAACGACGCCGGCTCGTGGTCCGGCTTCGGGTACGCGATCGCGCGGCCTCCGCCCGGCAGCCGGATGTCGAGGATCCCCATCGCGTTCAGCTCGACCTCGAGCCCGAGCACTCCGCCGTAGAAGGCCCGCGCCGCCTCCACGTCGTCCACGCTGAAGCCGCTGAAGGCCCTCTCGCTCCGGATCATCGCCGTCCTCCGTCCCACGGCCGCACCGTCGCGCCCGCTCCGCTCCGGACGCTACTCCGGTCGCCCGTCCGCGTCACCGTCGGACCCGCCCGCGGCGCCGCCGACCGCCAGCCGGTCTCGCGCGACCCGCATCCGCGGACCGGCCTCCCGACGCTCCGCGCCGACGCGTGTGCCGGACCGGCCCGCACGTTATGCTCGACCCCGATGCGAGGGGTGCTGCTGTGAGGGACGAACGCGGGGACGACGGCTCGAACGAGGGGCTCGGCGACCGCCCGACCCGGCGGAGCCCGCGGCAGGCGCCGCACGCGCTGCCCGCGGCACGCGTCGCCACTCCGGTCCTCACGCCCGTCCGCCCCGTGCGGCGCCGCCGGGGCCGTGTCTTCCGCGCGACCGTCAGCACGGTCGCCCTCGCCGCCATCGCGGGCCTCGTGGCGGTCTCCGCACTCCCCGCCTACTCCTTCGACCCGGCACCCGATTCGCAGGCCGCCGTCGAGGCCGCCGCCCGCGTGCAGGCGCTCGGCAACCAGAAGCTCACCGTCGCGCCGACCGCGGTCCAGGAGCAGGTCATCCGCGACTCCTTCACCGCACCGACCCAGGCCCAGCTCGATGAGGCGGCCGCCCAGGCGCGTGCGCTCGCCGCCGCCGAGCAGGCCGCCCGCGACGCCGAGACCGCCCGCCTCGCCCAGGAGGCGCAGGCCGCGGCAGGCACGACCGGCGCGGACGGCGCCGCCGCAGGCAGCGGCGGCACCAGCACCTCGGTCACGCCCCGCGAGGAGGGCGACGACTACCCCTGGCGCGACCAGCTCACCGACGACCAGGGCGGCGGCCTCTCGCCGCTGCGGTACTACTACCGCGAGTGCGTCGACTTCGTCGCCTGGCGGATCAACCGCGACCAGGGCTCGACGAGCGCACCCTTCAAGTGGACCTGGGGCAACATGACCCCGGGCGGGGGCAGCGCCTACGCGTGGGCCGGCCAGTGGGCCTCCCACGGCTGGGTGACCAGCAGCACGCCCGTCCCCGGCGCGGTCGCCTGGTTCACCGGCAACCACGTCGCCTACGTGCAGGCCGTCAACTCCGACGGCACGGTCTCGCTCGAGGAGTACAACTGGGGCAACGACCACGCGTACCACAAGCGCACCATCCCGGCCTCCCAGGTCGCCCTCTTCCTCTACCCGCCGAGCTGATGACCGGCGCCGTCGGCATGGCCGTGGCGCAGTTCGCCCCCTCGACGGACCGGGAGGCGAACATCGCGACGATCGGGCGCCTGGCCCGGATCGCCGCCGAGCGCGGCGCGAGCATGGTGGTGCTGCCGGAGTACAGCTCCGCCTTCACCGATCCGCTCGGGCCCGAGCTGGTCGCGGCGGGCGAGGCGCTCGACGGCCCGTTCGTCACGGCTCTCGCGGCGCTCGCGCGCGAGCTCCGGATCCACCTCGTGGCGGGCATGGTCGAGGCGGTGGACGGGCGCCGCATCGCGAACACGCTCGTCGCGCTCGACCCCGAGGGCGCGCTCGTGGCCCGCTACCGCAAGCTGCACCTGTACGACGCCTTCGGCCAGACCGAGTCGGAGTGGGTCGCCGCGGGGGAGATCGCCGCACCCGAGACGTTCGAGGTCGGCGGCCTCGTCGTCGGGCTGCAGACCTGCTACGACCTGCGCTTCCCGGAGGTCAGCCGCTGGCTGGTCGACGCCGGGGTCGACGTCATCGCGGCACCGGCCGAGTGGGTGCGCGGCCCGCTCAAGGAGGCGCACTGGCGGACGCTGGTCACCGCCCGCGCGCTCGAGAACACGGTGTACCTCCTCGCAGCCGACCAGACCCCGCCGATCGGGGTCGGCACGAGCATGATCGTCGATCCGATGGGCGTCGAGACCGTCACCCTCGGCGAGGTCGAGGATGTCGCCGTCGCCTGGGTCTCGCGCGAGCGGATCGACGCGGCGCGCGCGAAGAACCCCGCTCTGGCGCTGCGGCGCTTCCGGGTGCTGCCGCTCTGACCGCCGCCCCCGGCCCGACGGCGCCGGGCATCCGACCGAATCCGCTGAGGCCGGCTCCTCAGCGCGCCATGCGGGCGAGGCCCGCGACCGCGGTCTCCAGCACCTCGAACCGCTTGCAGAAGGCGAAGCGGACGAGCGAGCGGTAGGGAGCGGCGTCCTCGGGGCGGCAGAACGCCGACACGGGCACCGCCACCACTCCCGCGAGATCCGGGAGCGCCCGGCAGAGCGCGACCCCGTCGTCGTAGCCGAGCGGTGCCGCGTCCGCGACGACGAAGTAGCCGCCCGAGGAGGGCGCGACGCCGAAGCCCGCAGCAGCCAGGCCCGCCGACAGCAGGTCCTTCTTGGCCGCAAGAGTCTGCGCCGCGCCGGTGAAGAAGGCGTCCGGGAGCCCGAGCCCGAGGGCGACGGCCCCCTGGAACGGCGAGCCGCTGACGTAGGTGAGGAACTGCTTCACGGCGAGGACGGCCGTGATCAGCTCGCGCGGGCCCGTCACCCAGCCGATCTTCCAGCCCGTGGTGCTGAAGGTCTTGCCCGCCGAGGAGACGGAGAGCGTCCGCTCGAAGGCTCCGGGAAGGGAGGCCAGCGGGACGTGCGGAGTGTCGAAGCGCAGGTGCTCGTAGACCTCGTCCGTCAGGATCACGGCGTCGTGCCGCTCGGCGAGCCGCACGATCAGCTCGCGGGTCTCGGCCGGGAGGACGGCACCGGTCGGGTTGTGCGGGTCGTTCACCAGGATGACGCGCGTGCGGTCGCTCACCGCGGCGGTCAGCTCGTCGTGGTCGACCGCGAAGGAGGGGCCGCGCAGGAGCACGGTGCGGTGCACCCCTCCTGCCAGGGCGATCAGGGCTCCGTAGGCGTCGTAGTGGGGCGTGAAGGTGACGACCTCGTCGCCCGGCTCGAGCAGGCCCAGCAGAGCCGCGGCCAGGGCCTCGGTGGCGCCCGTGGTGACGAGGACCTCGCCGTCGGGGTCGAGGGCGATCCCGGAGAAGCGCAGCCGGTGCGCGGCGATCGCCTCGCGCAGGACGGGGAAGCCGGGACCCGGCGGGTACTGGTTGAGCCCGGACGCGATGGCGTCGCGCGCGGCGTCGAGGATCTCGCGCGGGCCGTCCTCGTCCGGGAAGCCCTGGCCGAGGTTCACCGCTCCGGTGCGCAGGGCGAGCGCGCTCATCTCGCTGAAGACGGTGGCGGCGACCTCGCCGCCGGGGCCGAGGAGGCCGGCGCCCGCCGCGGCGCGGGACCAGGATCCGGGAATGCTCACGTGCCCAGTGTGCCCGCTCGAGCAGTCCGGCCGGTTTCATTTCCCGCTCGCAGGCCCGTCATAAGAAACCCCCAGGTACGATCGCCAAGCTATTCCCGCTTGGAAGGAGCAGCACCCATGACCGAGAGTCACGAGGGTCCTCGTCAGCCGGAGGAACCCACCACGCCGACGGAGTCCGGCGCCCGAGAGGCGACCGAGCGCACCCCCGGCGAGAGCTCCGGAGCGTCGTCCTCGACCACCGGGCCCACCGAGCCGATCCATCGGGGCGGAGCGCACCGCGAGAGCGAGAGCCCGACCGTCCCCTACCCCTCCTCCTCGGCCCCCCAGCCGCCGTACACGCCGAACGCGACGGCCGGCAACGAGGCGCAGCCCGTCTCCCAGCCCGCCCGCTACGGGCAGTACGCGCCGCCCGCCGCGAACACGCTGCACGGCTCCGAGGAGCCGCCCTCCTCGAGCCCCTTCGGCCCGGGCGCCGAGTACACCCCCGCCCCCACCGCCACGAAGCGCCGAGCCGGAGTGGGCGTCGTCGCGGCGCTCGCCATCGGCGCGGTCGTGGGCGGAGTCGCGGGAGCCGGCGTGTTCGGCCTCTGGTCCGCCTCCAACGGCGGCGGGACCCGCGTGGTCTCCGCCGGCGGCTCGCAGACGATCACGGTCAACAACGCCGAGGACGCCACGACCGCCACCGCGGTCGCCGCCAAGGCCACTCCGAGCGTCGTCACCATCGCGGTGAGCGGCAGCTCGTCCGCCGGCACCGGATCCGGCATCGTGCTCTCGAAGGACGGCTACGTCCTGACCAACACCCACGTGGTCACCCTCGACGGCGAGATCGCGAACGGCACCGTCTCGGTCACCACCAGCGACGGCCGGATCTTCGACGCGACCGTCGTCGGCACCGACCCGACCCTCGACCTCGCCGTCATCAAGCTGACCGGCGCGACCGACCTCAGCCCGATGACGTTCGCGGACTCCACCAAGATCAACGTGGGCGACACGGCGGTCGCCATCGGCGCCCCGCTCGGCCTCTCCGGCACCGTGACCGACGGCATCGTCAGCGCGCTCAACCGCAGCATCCAGGTCGCCTCCTCGGCGGCTCCGGACGACTCGGGCGACAGCTCGAGCGGCGGCACCGAGAGCCCGTTCAACTTCGACATCCCGGGCCAGCAGGCGCCGACCCAGGCGAAGAGCACCATCTCGCTGCCCGTCATCCAGACCGACGCGGCGATCAACCCGGGCAACTCCGGCGGCGCGCTGCTCGACAGCGACGGCGAGCTGATCGGCGTGAACGTCGCGATCGCGAGCGCCGGCCAGTCCTCCTCGAGCGGCCAGTCCGGCAACATCGGAGTCGGCTTCGCGATCCCCAGCGCGATCGCCGAGCGCATCGCGAAGGAGATCATCGCGAACGGCTCCGCCTCGCACGGCCTGCTCGGCGCGAGCGTCTCCGACTCGACCGCGGACGTCCTCGGCGCCCGCATCGAGGAGGTCTCCGGAGGCGGTGCCGCGCAGGCGGCCGGTCTCGCCAAGGGCGACATCATCACCGCGATCGACAGCACTCCGATCACGAGCGCGTCCGACCTCACCGCGCAGGTCCGCGCGCAGGCCGCGAACGCCGCGGTCGAGCTGACCTACGTCCGCAACGGCCAGAGCTACCAGGCGAAGGCGACGCTCGGCCAGATGGCCGCCGGCTGACCCGCCGCCGCCGCGCACAGCCCCTCGAGGATCCGTCCCCGGGGGGCTGTGCTCCGCCGCCGCGCAGAGCCCCTCGAGGATCCGTCCCCGGGGGGCTTTTCCGCGTCCGGGCCCGGCCCGGGGCGCGGCGCTCCCCGCTGGTAGGGTGGTGGATCCCTGCGCCCGCGCTCCTCCCGCACGAACTGGACCCATGCAGCACGAGATCCCGGAAGACGACCTCTCCGACCTGCCCGGCGTCTCCTACGTCATGCCCGTCCTCAACGAGGTCGCCCACGTGCGCGCCGCGGTCGACTCGCTGCTGCACCAGGACTACACCGGCCCCTTCGACGTCGTCCTCGCCGTCGCCCCGAGCATCGACGGCACGGAGCAGCTCGTCGCCGAGCTGAGCGCGGCCGACCCGCGGATCCGCGTCGTGCCGAACGAGGTCGGCTCCACTCCTGCGGGCCTCAACGCCGCGATCCGCGCCTCGCGCCACCCGGTCGTCGTCCGGGTCGACGCGCACTCCGTTCTGCCGCCCGAGTACGCGCGCACGGCGGTCGAGGCGCTGCAGCGCTCCGGAGCGGCGAACGTCGGCGGAGTGATGGCGGCGGAGGGCCTCACCCCGTTCCAGCGCGCGGTCGCCCGGGCCTACGGCTCCCGCATCGGGCTGGGCGGCACGCCCCACCACGTGGGAGGCGAGGAGGGCCCGGCCGACACGGTGTACCTCGGCGTCTTCCGCCGCTCCGCCCTCGAGCGCGCCGGCCTGTTCGACGAGCGCTTCAAGCGCGGGCAGGACTGGGAGCTGAACCGGCGGCTGCGCGAGCGCGGCGAGGTCGTCTGGTTCACTCCGCGCCTCACCGTCACCTACCGGCCGCGGCCCTCGATGCGCGCGCTGCTCCGGCAGTTCCTCTCGACCGGGATGTGGCGGGGCGAGCTCACCCGGATGTTCCCGGCCTCGCGGTCGCTGCGCTACTTCGCTCCGCCCGTGCTCGTCGCGATGCTCGCGATCGGGCTGCTCGTCGGGCTGGCGGGAGTCGTCCAGGCGCTCGCCGGAGCCGCGCCCTGGCTCCTGCTGGGGTTCGCGGTGCCCGCCGCCTACCTCCTCCTGGTGGCGGCGGCCACTCTCGTGGTCGCGCGGCCGGACGGCGCGCGTGCGATGCTGTGGTTCGCCGTGGTCATCCCGGCGGTCCACGTGGCCTGGGGGACCGGCTTCGTGCTCGGCTTCGCCGGGCTGACCAGCAACATCTCCGCCCACCGCCACCAGCCGCGGTCCGACTCGCCGAGGGGCGCATGACCACGACGACGAGACCCCGCTCCATCGCCGAGCTGCGCGCCGTCGCGCAGCCCCCGGAGGTGCGCGGCCGCCGCAACGCCGAGCACTGGACGGCGTCGCTCTACCTGCGCCGCTTCTCGCCCTACCTGACCTGGCTGCTGCTGAAGACCTCGATCTCGGCGAACGGCGTCACCGGGCTGATGATCCTGGTCGGCTGGAGCGCGGCGGCAGCCCTCCTGATCCCGGGGATCGCCGGAGCGGCGCTGGCGCTGCTCCTCGGCCAGCTGCAGATGCTGGTGGACTGCTGCGACGGCGAGGTCGCGCGCTGGCGCCGCACGTCCTCGCCGGCGGGCGTGTTCCTCGACAAGGTCGGGCACTACACGACCGAGGCGCTGATCCCGATCGCGCTCGGGCTGCGAGCGGCGGGCGTCCCGTTCGAGGCGCCGGCGGACTTCCTCTGGACCACGATCGGCTTCGCCCTGGCCCTGGTGATCGTCCTCAACAAGGCGCTCAACGACATGGTGCACGTGGCGCGCGCGAACGCCGGTCTCACGAAGCTGGCCGACACGAAGGGCGAGGCGGTGCCGTCCTCGTCCGGGCTGGCGGGGCTTCGCCGCGCGGCCCGCTTCCTGCCCTTCCACCGCCTCTACCACTCCGTCGAGCTGACGATGCTGGCCTTCGCGACCGCCCTCGTGGGCCTCGTCGTCGGAGCGGGCACGGCCGACCGGGTCCTCGTCGGGGCGCTGCTGCCGCTCGCCCTCCTCGCCCTGGTCGGCCACTTCGTCGCGATCATGGCGTCCAAGCGTGTCCGCTCCTGAGCCGCGGGTCGGCGTCGTCGTCCTGACGCAGGGGACCCGGCCCGACGACCTCGCCGCGGGGCTGGCCAGCGTCTTCGCGCAGGAGGGCGTCGAGCTGGACGTCGTCTGCGTCGGCAACGGCTGGGAGCCGGACGGCCTGCCCGAGGGAGTGCGCGCCCTGGCGCTGCCCGAGAACCTCGGCATCCCGGCGGGCCGGAACGCCGGAGTCGACGCCGTCGCGGGGGAGTACCTCTTCTTCCTCGACGACGACGCCCGGATCCCGTCCCCCCGCTTCCTCGTCGACGCGATCGCGCTGCTCGTCTCGAACCGCCGCATCGGCCTGGTGCAGCCCCGCGTCGACAGCACGGACGGCACGCCGAGCCCGCGGCGCTGGATCCCGCGGATCCTCAAGGGCGACCCCCGCCGCTCCGGCCCCGTCTTCTCGGTCTGGGAGGGAGCGGTCGTGCTGCGGCGCGACGTGTTCGCCCGGACGGGCGGCTGGGCGGCTCCGTTCTTCTACGCCCACGAGGGCATCGAGCTGGCCTGGCGGGTCTGGGACACGGGTCGCACCGCCTGGTACGCGGGAGAGCTCGTCGCCCAGCACCCCGTCATCCAGCCGACCCGTCACGCCGACTACTACCGGCTGAACGCGCGCAACCGCGTCTGGCTCGCCCGCCGCAACCTCGCCGCACCTCTGGCGCTCGTCTACGTGGGGTCCTGGACCGCGATCCAGTGCCTCCGCTGGCGTCGCGACCCGGCCGCCCTGCGCGCCTGGTTCGCCGGCTGGCGGGAGGGATGGCGCTCGGATCCGGGCGGCCGGCGCGTCCTCTCGGCCCGCACGGTGCTCCGGATGGCGTTCGCCGGGCGTCCGCCGATCGTCTAGCATCGGGGAATCCGCCCCCGCCGGGGCCCCCGAAAGGACGACGGTGTTCGATTCGACCCAGCTCTCCCCGCCCGAGCGCGCCGAGGCGGAGGCGACCCCTGCCGGACCGGACCTCCTCTTGGCGGTCCGCGAGCGCCTCGGCGCCGTCGACGACGAGTTCTCCGGCCGCCTCGACGAGCACCTCCCGCGCCTGGTCGATCTGCTCGCCACGGTGTACGCCGGCCGCGACGACCTCGAGGACCAGCTGGTCGCGATCGTCGAGCTCGCCGCCGCCTCCTGGGAGGAGCGGCCCGAGGAGCTCCGCGCGCTCGACCGCGCCCGCGAGCAGCACCCGACCTGGTTCCTCTCGAACAAGGCTCTGGGCGGGGTCTGCTACGTCGACCGCTACGCGGGCGACCTCGAGGGGCTGCGCGCCGAGATCCCGTACCTCCGCGAGATCGGCCTGAACTACCTGCACCTTATGCCGCTCTTCGATGCGCCCGAGGGCGAGTCGGACGGGGGCTACGCGGTCTCGAGCTACCGGCGCGTGCGGCCGGACCTCGGCGACATGGAGCAGCTCCGCGGGCTGGCCTCCGAGCTGCGTGAGCAGGGCATCGCACTCGTGGTCGACTTCGTCTTCAACCACACCTCGAACGAGCACGAGTGGGCGCAGCGCGCGCTCGCCGGCGAGCAGCGCTTCGAGGACTACTACTGGATCTACCCGGACCGGGAGCAGCCCGACGCCTTCGAGCGCACGACGCGCGAGATCTTCCCGGACGACCATCCCGGCTCCTTCGTTCAGCTGGAGGACGGGCGCTGGGTCTGGGCCACGTTCCACCGCTACCAGTGGGACCTCAACTACTCCAACCCCGAGGTGTTCCGGGCGATGGCGGGAGAGATGCTCTTCCTCGCCAACCAGGGGATCGACGCCCTGAGGATGGACGCGGTCGCGTTCATCTGGAAGGAGCTCGGCACCACCTGCGAGTCGCAGCCGCAGGCGCACCTGCTGCTGCGCGCGTTCAACGAGGTCTGCCGCCTGGCCGCTCCGGCGCTGCTGTTCAAGTCCGAGGCGATCGTGCACCCCGACGAGGTGATCGAGTACATCGACGTCGAGGAGTGCCAGCTCTCGTACAACCCGCTGCAGATGGCGCTCACCTGGGAGGCGCTCGCCACCCGCGACGTCCGTCTCCTCTCGCAGGCCCTCGAGCGCCGGCACGCCCTCCCCGAGGGCACGGCCTGGGTCAACTACGTGCGCGGGCACGACGACATCGGCTGGACCTTCGCCGACGAGGACGCCGCCGAGCTCGGGATCGACGCGGCCGGCCACCGCCGCTTCCTCAACGACTTCTACACCGACCGGTTCGACGGCACGTTCGCCCGCGGAGTGCCGTTCCAGGAGAACCCGCGCACCGGCGACCGCCGCGTCTCGGGCACCACCGCGTCCCTCGCCGGAGTGGAGGCGGGTGACCCGTACGGGATCGACCGTGTGCTTCTCGCGCACTCGATCGCCCTGAGCACCGGGGGGCTGCCGCTGCTCTACCTCGGCGACGAGGTCGGCCAGCTCAATGACCACGGCTATCTCGACGACCCGACGACGGCCGGCGACTCGCGCTGGGTGAACCGTCCCCGCCGCCCCGCGGAGCGCTACGACGAGCGCGAGGTCCCGGGGACGGCCGCGAGCGAGGTCTTCGGCGGGCTGCTGCACCTCATCGCCGTGCGCAAGGCCGTTCCGATGTTCGCGGGCACCGAGCTGAGCGTCTTCGACCCGGTCAACGACCACGTGCTCGGCTACCAGCGCCCCGGCGACGGGGAGTCGGTGCTCGTGCTCGCGAACGTGTCGGACGAGGTCCAGGAGGTCGCGGCCGAGCGGTTCGTCGGGTTCGCCGCGGAGGCGGTCGACCTGGTCACCGAGATCGCGGTCGACCTGCGCGAGGGCTTCCGTCTCGCTCCGCTGCAGTTCGTCTGGCTGAGGGTGACCCCGGCCTGATCGGACCGTGCGAGGCCCCCGGCGTGGGGGCCGTCGCCGGTACCCTGGGGCGGATGACTCCCGCTCCCCGTGCCCTGATCGCCCGCCTCCGCACCGACGCGCGACTCGCGCGCAAGGTGGGCGGCGAGCTGCTCGCGGCTCGCCGGGCCCGCCACGCGGTGACCCGGCTGCTCGCGGAGCGCGGGCCGCTGCCCGAGGGCCGGTTCGAGATCGGCGTCTACTTCGCCGACGGCGACATCAACCTGTACCAGCTGCGGCAGTGGTACCGGCCGCTGGCCGAGCTGGCGGAGACGCACCCGGTCGTGCTGCTCAGCCGCAACGCCGGCGCCGCGGAGGTGCTGCTGCGCGAGAGCCCGGTCCCGGTCGCCTACGTCCGCTCCGTCGCCGACCTCGAGAGCACCATCGCGAGCCAGCCGCTGCGGATCGTGCTCTACGTCAACCAGAACGCCCGCAACTTCCAGATGATGCGCTACGGGCGCCGCTGGCACGTCTTCGTCAATCACGGCGAGAGCGACAAGATGTACATGACGACGAACCAGTTCAAGGCGTACGACTACAGCATGATCGCCGGGGACGCCGCCCTCGCCCGGCTGCGCCGCGTGCTCTGGGACTACGACTTCGACAGGCGCGCCCTCGCCATCGGCCGTCCTCAGGCGGACCACTTCGCCGGCGCCGTGCCGTTCACGCCCGACGAGCGCCGCGTGGTGCTCTACGCGCCGACCTGGGAGGGCGACCGCCCCGCCGCGGGCTACGGCTCGATCCGGAGCCACGGCACGGCCCTCGTGCGCGGGCTCCTGGCCGACCCGCGGTTCCGGCTCGTCTACCGCCCGCATCCCCGCAGCGGCGCGGTCGACTCCGACTACGCCGCGGCCGACCGGGCGATCGTCGCGATGATCGCCGCCGCCAACGCGGCCGATCCGCGCGCCGGTCACGTGCACGACACCGGTGCCGAGCTCGGCTGGCAGCTCGCCGCCGCCGACCTCGCGATCCTCGACGTGTCGGCGATGGTCTACGACCGGCTGGCCACGGGGCGCCCGCTGCTGGTCACCCGGCCCGTCAGCGCCGAGGCCGAGGTCGACGAGAGCGGCTACCTCGGCGACGCGGAGTGGCTGCACGCAGAGGACGCCTCCGCGATCATCGGGCGGATCGACAGCGCCGAGCACGATCCGGAGTCGGTCGAGCGGCTGGAGCGCTGGGTGCACCGCTACTTCGGCGACACGTCGCCCGGAGCGGCCACGCGGCGCTTCCACGAGGCGATCGAGCACCTGCTCACCGAGTGGGAGCGGCACGCCGCTCTGCACCGGGGCGACGGCGCGGTCGACGACCACGATCCGGAGGGTTGAGTGGGCGGGAGCACCGCTCGAACGGCCGCGTCAAGGGTGGGCCGGTCGCCGGGCGGCCTCCCGGTGCCCCGCTACGCTCGTCCCATGATGACCCCGCGCGCCTTCGCCCGCTCCCGCCGGCGCCGGTCGGCACCCGCCCAGCCCGCGGTCGAGCCGGACATCGTGGTCTCCGCCGACCCGGAGAAGCCGGTCTTCACGATCCGCTCCTTCCGCATCGGCCTGTTCGGCGCGCTCGGCGTGCTGGTGGCGCTCGTCCTGGGCGGCCTCGTCGTGCAGCTGGGCACGGTGCTGACCTACATCTTCGTGGCGCTGTTCTTCGCGCTCGGCCTCGATCCGCTGGTCTCCTGGCTCGAGAGCAAGCGCCTGCCGAGGCCGCTGGCGATCACGGCGGTCTTCGCCGCGGTGGTGCTGATCTTCGCCGGCCTGCTGGTCTACATCATCCCGATCCTGGTCGAGCAGCTGACGATGTTCGTCACGAGCGCCCCGCAGATCGTCACCGACATCGCCTCGCAGCAGTGGGTGCTCGACCTCGAGCAGCAGCTGCGCGGCGTGATCGACATCGACGAGCTGATCGAGAGCGTCCAGAGCTTCATCGGCAACCCCAACAACCTGCTCTCGCTCGGCGGCGGACTGATCGCGGTCGGGACCGGCATCGCCAGCGGCGTGACCGGCGCCGTCATCGTGCTGATCCTGACCCTGTACTTCCTCGCGTCGCTGCGCTCGATGAAGGCCGTCGCCTACCGCTTCGCCCCCGCCTCGCACCGCGCGAAGGCGCACGAGGTCGGCGACGAGATCACCGGCGCCGTGGGCCGTTACGTGGTCGGCCAGGTCTCGCTCGCCGGCGTGAACGGCGTGCTCACGTTCATCCTGCTGCTCTCGATCGGCGCCCCGGTGCCGGCGCTGCTGGCCTGCGTCGCGTTCCTCGGCTCCCTGATCCCGCTGGTCGGCACGCTCTCGGGCGCCGTGATCATCTCGCTCGCCTGCCTCCTGGCTTCGCCGCTGACCGCGCTGGTCGCCGCGATCTACTACCTCGTCTACATGCAGGTCGAGGCGTACCTCCTCAGCCCCCGCATCATGAACAAGGCCGTCTCGGTCCCCGGTGCGGTCGTCGTGATCGCGGCGGTCGCGGGCGGCACCATCGCGGGCGTGCTCGGCGCCCTGGTCGCGATCCCGGTCGCGGCCTCGGTGATCATCGTCGTGCAGAAGGTCGTCTTCCCCCGTCAGGACGCCAAGTAGCGGACCGCACCGCGACGGCCGGTCCGCTCAGCGCCAGGTCGGCACCGCGCCGTCGACCGCAGCGCTGAAGCGGCGGACCGACTCCGGGACCGCGACGCCCTCCTCCGCCGGCACCGGCGCGAGCGTGCGGGTGACCAGCGGCACGACGCCCGCCCAGACCCCGGCCTCCGGCTCGTCGCCCGCTCCGTGCGCGCGCACCTTCAGGCTCGCCTCGGCCAGGGGGAGGCGCAGCACCAGCGTCGCCGCGATCTCGCGGTCGGTGCTCGGCCGCACCTCCTCGTCGCGCCCCGGGAGGAGGCGTGCGACCAGCAGATCGAGGGCCCGCGCCTTCTCCTCGCCCTCCAGCGCCTCGGCCCGGCCGATCACCATCGCCGAGCGGTAGTTCATCGAGCTGTCGAAGGTGGAGCGGGCGACGACCAGTCCGTCGACCAGCGTGACCGAGGCGGTGAGGAGCGAGTGCCGCGCCGCCTCCCGCAGCAGTCCTCCGCCGCTCGACCCGTGCAGCAGGAGGGAGTCGCCGTCGCGGGCGAAGAGGATCGGCAGCACGATCGCGGCGCCGTCCCGCACGACGGCGACGTGGGCGACGAGCGCCTCGTCGAGCAGGGCGTGCAGCTCGGCGGGATCGGTGCGCTGGCGGTCGCGGAGACGGGAGACGCGGGTGCGGTCGGTGACGGGGAGGCTGTCCATGTCGGAATCGTCCCGCGCCGACTGGATCTGCCAGGATGCCACTGGGCCGCGATCGGAGTGGTCCAGAGCGGAGCGGTCGATGGCGTCGGGCGATCTGGAGATCCCGCTCCTCCTCGGGCCGTCGCCGCGCGGCTCGGTCCGCGCCGGGCTCGCCGAGGCGCTGCGCCAGGCGGTGCTGGACGGGCGCTACCGGGCGGGAGATCCGATCCCGTCGAGCCGCGTGCTCGCCGAGCGGCTCGGCGTCTCGCGGGGCTCCGTCGTCGCCGCGGTGGATCAGCTGGTGGGGGAGGGCTACCTCGTCGCCCACCCGCGCGCAGCGGTGACGGTCGCCTCCGACGGACTGCTGGCGCCGGCGCCGCAGGAGCCGCGGCCGGAGTCCCGGGAGACCGTCGTCCCGCCCGCCGCGGCGGACCTGAGGCCGGGCCGGCCGGACACCCGCGCCCTCGACACCCCGGAGTGGCGGGCCGCCTGGCGCCTGGCGCTCGCCTCGCCGCCCTCGGCGCCTCCTCGGGGTTCCGGGGACCCGGCCCTGCGGGAGCAGATCGCCGAGCAGCTGCGCCGGTCCCGCGGCGTCGACGTGCAGGCGTCGGACGTGGTGGTGACCAGCGGCACCGCGGGCGCCGTCGCGCTCCTGGCCCGCGCCGCCTCGGCCTCGCTCGGACGCGAGGTGCGCGTCGCCGTCGAGGACCCCGGCTACCCGGCCGTCCGGCGCCGCCTGCGCGCCGACGGGCACGAGGTCGTCGGCGTCCCGGTGCGCGGCGACGGCATCGACCTCGACGCTCTCGCGAGCTCCGGCGCGGACGTGGTCGTCGTGACTCCGTCGCACCAGTACCCGACCGGAGGCAGGCTCGCCCTTGCCGAGCGCCTGGAGCTGGTGCGCCGCGCGTCGGCCGGCCCCCTGCTCGTGGTGGAGGACGACTACGACAGCGAGTTCCGCTACGTCGGCGCCCCGCTGCCCGCGCTCGCCTCGCTCGACTCCGGCGGCGGAGTCGCCCATGTCGGGTCGTTCTCGAAGACCGTCTCGCCGTGGCTCCGCATCGCCTACCTGGCCGTTCCGCCGGCGTCCTGGCTCCGCGGGGCGCTGGCCGGCCTCGACGACGAGAAGGACGCCTCCGCCTCGGGTCCGACGCAGGCGGCGCTCGCGCAGTTCATGGCGAGCGGGGCGTTCCGGAGGCATCTCACGCGCTCGAGACGGCGCTACGCCCACCGCCGTGAGCTGGTCCACGCATTCGGGGAGTCGGTGCCGTGGGGGCGCGCAAGCGGACTCGACGGGGGTCTGCACGTCGTCCTCTCCCTGCCCGCGCCTCTGGACGCGCACGCCGTCGCGGCCGCGCTGCTCCGGGAGGGACTGCTCGTCGCCACTCTGCACGAGTACGCCCTGTCGGGACGGGCTGCGATCGAGGCGCTGGTCCTCGGCTACGGCCATGTCGGCGACCTCGAGCTCGCTGCGGCGCTGGACCTCGTCGACCGGACCGTCCGCGCGCTCGCCGCCGGGGCCGTCCGTGGTATCCCTGGAGGATGACCCGCGACTCCGCCCTGCACATCACCGACGATCCAGACGCCGACGCGCTGCTCAGCCGCGACCCGCTGGCGCTGCTGATCGGGATGCTCCTCGACCAGCAGGTCGCGATGGAGACGGCCTTCTCCGGGCCCCGCAAGATCGAGGAGCGCCTCGAGGCGGAGGGCGCCTCCTTCGACGCCGCGTCGATCGCGGGCTTCGACGAGGACGCGTTCTCGGAGCTCTGCCGGACTCCGCCCGCGATCCACCGCTACCCGGCGAGCATGGCGGGGCGCGTGCAGGTCCTCTGCCGCGCTCTGGTCGACGACTGGGACGGCGACGCCGCGGCGGTCTGGACGCGCGACGAGCCCGACGGCCGCACGGTCCTCGCGCGTCTGAAGGCGCTGCCCGGCTTCGGTGAGCAGAAGGCGCGGATCTTCCTCGCCCTGCTCGGCAAGCAGCGCGGATTCTCGGGGGAGGGCTGGCGCTCGGCCGCGGGCGCGTACGGAGAGGAGGGCGCCTTCCGCTCCGTCGCCGACATCGTCTCTCCGGAGTCGCTGACGAAGGTCCGCGCCACCAAGCAGGCCGCGAAGGCCGCCGCCAAGGCGGAGAAGTAGGGCCGGGGGCGGCGGCCGGATGGATCGAGCGCTCGACGACGGTCCCGGTCGCCGTCTCCGCAGTCGCAGGCCGAGCAGCCCGACCCGATGATCCCCGCCGCCACCGCCCGGCTGCGCTTCCGTGAGATGACCGCCGAGGACCTCCCCGACATGGCGGACCTGCTCGGCGACCCGGTCGTGATGCGGTACTACCCCGGGCCGAAGGACCGCGAGCAGGCAGCCGCCTGGATCGAGTGGAACCGGCGCAACTACCGCGAGCACGGCTTCGGGCTGTGGATCGTCGAGACCCTCGACGGCGAGTTCGTCGGCGACTGCGGGTTGACCTGGCAGCGCGTCGACGGCGGGATCGAGCTCGAGGTCGGCTACCACGTGCGGGCCGGTCTGCACGGCCGCGGCTACGCCACCGAGGCGGCTGCGGCCTGCCGCGACCTCGCGCTCGCCCACCGCCTCGCGAGACGACTCGTGGCGCTCGTGCACCCGGACAACGCCGCCTCGAGGCGCGTCGCCGAGAAGACCGGCCTCCGCGTGATCGCCGAGGACCGCGACGGCGGCGGACTCGTCCGCACCGTGCTCGGGATGCCGCTCGTCGGGCCCGGGCGCCGGCCTCGGGAACGCTGACCGAACGCCTCCGACGGCTCCGGACCATCGCGCGCGGAGCAGGCCCTGAGCTGGAGCAGATCCTGAGCTAGATCCGGTCCTCCAGCGCCGCGATCAGCGCCGCGCGGTCCTCACGGAGGATCGAGGCCCCGCCCCCCGGCACGGTCCGCACCTCGACGCCGCGGCCGGCGAGGACGCCGCCCAGCGAGCCGTGGCCCAGCGGGTCCTCCGGCATCACGGCGAGCGTCGCCACGGGGAACGTCTCGGGGGCCTCGGCCGCACCCCGTGCCGTCAGCCCGCCGGCGGAGTCCTGCTCCCAGAGCGCGTGGGCCGACACGTCGAGCTCGATCTGCTCGTCCGTCCAGATCGGGTGGCGGTGGCGGAGGGAGTCGGCGTCGCCCTTCTCGACGTGCGCGACCGAGCCGCCGCGGTGGAGCGCGCTCGTCAGTCCCCGGGCGTCCGAGAACGCGGGGTCGAGCAGGACGAGCCGGTCGGCGCCGTACTCGGGGGCGAGCCGGGCGGCGACGACGGCGCCGAGGCCGTGGCCGATGACGAGGTCGGGGGTCTGCAGCACCGAGGCGCGGACGTCCGACGCCCAGCGCTCCGGCGAGTACACGGGCGATGCCGGCGAGCCGCCGTGACCGGCGAGATCGGGGGCCACCACGCGGTAGCCGTGCTCGTGCAGCGTCGGGACCAGGGCGTACCAGATCCGGGAGTCGGAGCCGAGGCCGTGGAGGAGGAGCGCCGTCCGCTCGCCCGTTCCGCCGTAGTCGCGGACGAACAGCGCCAGCGGCTCGGCCGGCGCGGCGGCCAGCGCCTTCCGCTCGGCGCGGGTCGGCTCGAGCACGAGGGTGTTGCCGAACGCCTGCGGTGCCGGCCCGAACGCGTCGCGCGCGCTCTGGATCACCTTGCGGCCCAGCATCGCGTTGCCGACGCCGCCCAGTGCCGCTCCGATCCCGAACGGCATCGCCCGGCCGACCAGGCCCGCGCCCTGCTGGGCGAGGAAGTGCTTGGCGAAGGACTTCTTCGCGCGGTCCGCCAGCTCGCCCACGAGGAAGGACGGCAGGCCCTTCGTGACCACGGAGCCCCAGTACTGGTTGAGGCCGCTGCCCCCGCCGACGGCCTGCCCGGCCACCTGGCGCACCATCTCGCTGCCGGAGGAGCCCATCATCAGCGTGAGCACGAGGGCCCGCGCGCGGTCCGGGTCCTCGAGCGGGATCCCGTGCACCTCCGTCACCGACTGCGCGAAGAGCGCGCTCGCCTCCAGGAACCCCGCCGCTCCCGCGCCGGAGAGGGCCACCGAGGCGGCCGTGCCGATGCCGGGGACGACGGCGGTCGCCCCGATCGCCGCGCCTCCCGCGGCCACGCTCGAGAGGTACTGCCGCTCGAGCGACGTGATGATCTGCTCCGGAGTCGCCCCGGGACGCCGGCGCCGCAGCAGGCGGATGTTCGCCAGCACGGCCGGGCGCTGCACCGCGAGGAGCCGGTCGAGCAGCTTCGCCAGCTGAGCGTTCTCGGAGCCGTCGGCCTGCTCCACCTCGCCGGCCCTCTCCACGGCGCGCTCGCGCTTGCGGTCCTTCTGGGCCATGTCGTGCACTCCTGCGTCCTCGGGCGCCGCGTGCGGGAGGGGTCAGTCGTCGGAGACGGTGCCCTGGACGGGCGGGCCCTCGGCCGGCGCCGTGCTGCTCCGCGGTGTCGGCGCGTAGTCCTCAGCGTAACGCGCGAGCACCTCCTCGATCGGCGCGTCCAGCACCAGGCGGCCCTTGTCCAGGTAGAGGCCGCGCGTGCAGAAGCGGCGGAGGTCGCGCTCATTGTGCGAGACGAAGAAGAGGGTGCGGCCGGAGGCGAGCAGCTCCTCGATCCGCGCGTAGCACTTCTCGCGGAACGCCCTGTCGCCGACCGCGAGCACCTCGTCCACCAGGATGATCGGCTCCTCGAGCCGCGACACGACGGAGAAGGCGATGCGCACCTTCATCCCGCTCGAGAGGTGCTTGTAGGGGGTGTCGAGGAAGTCGCCGATCTCGGCGAACTCGATGATCGAGTCGAAGCGCGCGTCGACCTCGCGCTTGGACATCCCGTGGAGACCCGCGGTCAGGTAGACGTTCTCGCGGACGCTCAGGTCGGCCACGAAGCCGCCGGTGATCTCGATGAGCGGAGCGACGCCCCCGCGCACCTCCACCGCGCCCTCGTCCGGCAGCACCACGCCGGCGACGAGCTTGAGCAGCGTCGACTTCCCCTGACCGTTCCGGCCGACGACACCGATCGCCTCGCCCGCCCGCACCTGCACGTCGAGCCCGCGCAGCGCCCAGTATTCGCCGGGCCGCGAGCGGCGGGAGCGGCCGGCGAAGAGGTCCTTGAAGGAGCGGCGGCCCCGCCGGTTGCGGCGGAAGCGGATCCCGAGGCCGCGGCACTCGATGACCACCGGGGCGTCGGCCATCACAGCTCCTTCAGCACCGCGCGCTCGGAGCGGCGGAAGACGACGAGGCCCAGCGCCAGCACGAGCACCGAGAGGCCCGCGGAGGCGAGGATGAGCGGGACGTCGAGCTCGCTCTCGAAGAACGCGGAGCGGTAGAGGGCGAAGATTCCGCTGAGCGGGTTGAGCGCCGCGAGCGGCCGGATCTGCTCCGGCAGGTTGGCCGTGGAGTAGATGATCGGCGACGCGTAGAAGAGGAACCGGAGCACGAGCTTCACGGCCCGCTCCAGATCGCGGAAGAACACCACGAGCGGGGCCACCAGCAGACCCACGCCGAGCGTGAGCACCGCCTGCAGCAGGATCGCCACGGGGAACAGCAGCGCCGCCCAGGTCAGGTGCGCGCCGGCGATCACGGCGAAGAGCACCAGCACCGGCAGGCTCGCCACGAACTCGATGCCCTTCGAGAGCACGATCCGCCCGACCCAGATGGTCCGCGGGATCGACGTCGACCGCACCAGCTTCGCCTCGCGGAGGAACGCGCGGGTCGCGTCGGAGGTCGCCTGGTTGAACCACATCCACGGCAGCAGGCCTGCGAGCAGGAAGACGATGTACGGGTCCTCGCCGACGGTCCGCTGGAAGACGACGGTGAAGACGAAGAAGTAGATGCCCGACATCACGAGCGGGTCGAGAACCGACCAGACGTAGCCGAGCGCGCTCGTGGCGTACCGGACGGTGAGGTCGCGCCTGGTCAGCAGCCAGAGGGAGTGACGGTAGCGCCAGGCCCGGGAGCGCCGGTGGCGCAGGGCCGTCTCGGTCGCGAGGGTGTCGGCCGTGCTCACTGCGCGACTCCTCCCGTCGGCTCCGCTCGAGCCGGGGGAGGAGCCGGGAGCGTCAGACGAAGAGGTTCGCGCGCTCGAGGTCCTCGGCGAAGTCCACCTCGACGGCGTAGAGGTCGGAGATGTCCATCGGCTCGACGAGCAGGCGGTCCTGCTCGATCGCCAACTCTATGCCACGCTCGAAGTAGTCCAGGGCGTCGACCCGGGCGAGCTGGCGCACCAGCGCGGCCTTGTCGGAGGCGGACACGTAGTTGATCCCGACCGCCTCGCCGAGGCCGCCGCGCACCGTCTTGGAGAGCTCCTGGATGAAGCCCTCGGCGCTCGTCGTGTACTTGACCTCCTCGTCCGACACCTTCGAGGTGTTGACGGTGACGAAGGAGACGTCCTTCGCGATCAGCGCGGCCGCCCGGTCGAGGATGCGCGGGTCGAAGACGACGTCGCCGTTCATCCACAGCACGCCGCCCTGCCCGCTCGCCTGCAGCGCGCGGAGGAGGCTCTTGGAGGTGTTGGTCTGGTCGTACTGCTCGTTGTAGACGAACGTCGCCGAGGGGAAGGCCTCGATGATGTGCTCGAGCTTGTAGCCGACGACGATGCTCACCGGGACCTTCGTGCCGAAGGCGTGGTGGATGTTGTCGAACTGCTGCTGCATGATCGTGCGCCCGTCGCTGAGCGGCGTGAGCGGCTTGGGGAGGGAGCGGCCGAGCCGGCTGCCCATCCCTGCGGCGAGGATGACGACGGTGGCGGGGCTGCTGCTCGTCGAACCTGTGTGCATCATCGTGTGTTCTCCTCGAATTAACCGCTGCGTCTCGATCTGATCGACTCCTCGGGTAGAGACCTAGTGTACAGTTCACGCCCCCCGGGGCCAGGGTGGTTGACCTCTCGCCGTGTCGCCGGGTGTCGGCGCGGGCGCCGGGGGCCTGCGGGCGAGTTGGTACCGTAGCCGGATGACGTCCGTGACGAACGCCGAGCCCGCTGAGGGTGCCGCGGATCCGGACGGCGCCTCGCCCGTCGTCTTCGAGCTGCACCAGCTGACCCGGACCTTCGGGAGGACGGTGGCGGTCGACCGCATCGACCTGGCCGTCCGCGCGGGGACCTTCTACGGGATCATCGGCCCGAACGGCGCGGGCAAGACCACCACGCTCTCGATGATGACGGGCCTTCTGCGACCCGACACCGGCCGCGTCCTCGTGCACGGCGTCGACGTCTGGAAGGACCCGTCGGCCGCGAAGCCGCTGATCGGGGTCCTGCCCGACCGCCTCCGGCTGTTCGACCGGCTCACCGGCGCCCAGTTCCTCGCCTACTCCGCCGCGCTGCGCGGCATCGACCTCGCCACGGCGAAGCAGCGCACGGTCGAGCTGGCCGAGGCGCTCGGCCTCTCCGACGCGCTGGAGCGCCTGATCTCGGACTACTCCGCGGGGATGGCGAAGAAGGTCGCCCTCGCGGCGGCGATGATCCACGCCCCGCGCGTGCTGGTCCTCGACGAGCCGTTCGAGTCGGTGGACCCGGTCTCCTCGGCCGCCGTGATCACCGTGCTGCGCCGCTTCGTCGAGGGCGGCGGCACCGTCGTCCTCTCCAGCCACGGGCTCGACTTCATCGAGCGCGTCTGCGACGACGTGGCCGTGATCGTCGGCGGGCGCGTGCTCGCCTCCGGGACGGTCGCGGAGGTCGCCGGCACCGCGACGCTGGAGGAGCGCTTCCTCGAGCTCGCGGGCGGCAAGCAGATCGCCGAGGGGCTGCAGTGGCTGCACGACTTCTCCGGCTGAGGATCGACGTCCTCCTGGGCGCGTTCCGCTCCGGGCCCGCGCGCTCGGCCGGCGTCGTCCTGGGCGTGCTCGTGGTCGTCGCGGTGACGGCCCTGCTGATCGGGGCGATCGGCGCGCTGCGCTCCTCGGACGCGGCGGCGGGCGCTCTCGTGACCGCCGGCGGACTCGTCTCCGTCGGCTTCCTGGTGCTGCCCTTCCTGCTCGGCCCGCTCGACCCGATGGATCCGCGCGCGTTCCGCCTCTTCGGCCTTCCGCCGCTCCGCCTCGCCGGGGCGCTCGCCCTGGCCGGCCTCGTCTCGGTCCCCACGCTCGCCCTGCTGGTGGTCGGGCTCGCGAGCGCGCCGCTCGTCCCGGGCGCAGGCGCCTTCGCCGTGGTCGGCCCGCTCCTCGCGGTGGCGACGGCCTCGCTGTTCGCGCGGATCGGCCTCGCCGCCTCCGCCGCCCTCGTCCCCTCCCGGACCGCCCGCGAGCTGCTGGCCGTCCTCGGCCTGGTGCTGATGCTCGGCGGTCCCGCCGCCCTCGGTGCCGCGGCGCTGGTCGACACGGGGGACACCCCGGTGCTCGAGCGCTGGGGTGCGGCGATGGGGGCCACTCCGTTCGGTGCGGCGTGGATGATCGCCCCGGCCGCCCGGACCGGCGACGCGCTCGGCCCGCTCCTGCTGGCCCTGGTGACGCTCGTCGCGGCGGGCGCGGTCTGGTGGCTCGTCGTCCGCCTGCTGACGGAACGCCCCGAGCGCACGCACCGGCCGCCGCGCGGCCTCCGGCTGGGCTGGTTCGACGTCCTCGGCTCGACCCGGACCGGCGCGATCGCGGCGCGCAGCATCACCTACTGGCTCCGGGATCCGCGCTACCAGGCGTCGCTCGTCGCCGTGCCGGTGCTGCCGGTCGCGGCCCTGCTGCTGCTCGCGGTCGTCGGCGTCCCCTTCCCGCTGCTCTCGCTGCTCCCGGTCCCGCTGATCGCGCTGTTCCTCGGCTGGTTCCTGCACAACGACGTCGCCTACGACGGCTCGGCGTTCTGGCTCCACGTGGCCGCGGGCGTCCGCGGCTGGTCGGACCGGCTCGGCCGCGCCTTCCCGACCCTCCTGCTCGGCGTGCCGGTCGTCGTGCTCGGCTCGCTGATCAGCAGCGCGACCTCGGGTCTCCCCGATGCGCTGCCCGTCGTGCTCGCGGTGAACACCTGCCTCCTGCTCGTCCCCGCCGGCGTCGCCAGCGCCGTCTCGGCACGGCTCGCCTATCCGGCTCCGCGCCCGGGCGACAGCGCGTTCACGCAGCCCCAGGCCCCCGGAGCCAGCGGCGCCGGTCCGCAGTCCCTGGCGTTCGGCCTGGGGCTGCTCCTCTCGGCTCCGGCCGTGGTGCTCGGCGTCCGGGCCCTGTTCGTCGACCCGGAGGCGGCGGGCGACGCCGTGCTCGTCGGCTTCGGCAGCGCCGTGGTCGTCTTCGCCCTCGGCGTGCTCCTCGGCGGCCGGCTGTTCGAGCGCCGCGCGACCGAGCTGGTCGCGTTCACCAGCCGCTACTAGCGCCGCCCGATCCGGAGCGCACGGCCGCGGGCCCGGGCTCCGCGCGTAGGATCGTCGGCATGATTCCGCGCGTCCAGAACAGCAGCACCGACCCCCTCGAGGGAGGCGGAGGAACCGCCACGCTCGACCGCGAGCTCGAGGAGCTCCTCAACCAGGAGTCCATCGAGCCGGGCGACCACGAGCGCTTCTCCCACTACGTGCCGAAGGACAAGATCCTCGAGAGCGCCATCACCGGCAAGCCGGTCCGCGCGCTCTGCGGCAAGAAGTGGCTCCCGGGCCGCGACCCGGAGAAGTTCCCGGTGTGCCCGGCCTGCAAGGAGATCTACGCGAAGATGAAGTGAGCTCCCGCCCCGCTCATTCGTAGCGGGTCGGGATGACGGGCTCGCCGCGGCCGAGCCGGAGCGCGTCGATCGGAAGCTCGAGGACCGCGTTCGCGTGGTGCGCGCGGGCTGCCGCCACTCCCTCGATGCCGAGGTGCTCGGGACGGATCGTCCCGTCCTCGATCAGGGGGACGAGCAGCGCCCGCTCGTCCTCGCCGACGGCGCCCTCGGGGCCGGCGCCCACGTGCACGACCTCGGCCTCGGCGACCCCGTCGTCGGAGAGCAGACGGCCGGCGGCCTTCCGTCCGCCGATCGACGCCTTCGAGACCGACTTCTTCGCCACCGCGACCCACTCGCCCGCGTCGTCCTCGTGCGCGACCAGCTTGTAGACCATGCCCGCCGTCGGGTGGCCCGAGCCCGTAGCCACCGAGGTGCCGACGCCGTAGGAGTCGACCGGTGAGGCCGCGAGCGCGGCGATCCCGTACTCGTCGAGGTCGTTGGTGACGGTGATGCGCGTGCCGGTCGCGCCGAGCGCGTCCAGCTGCTGCCGGACGGCGGCCACCTGCTGGGGGAGGTCGCCGGAGTCGATGCGCACAGCGCCGAGGCCGGTGCCGGCGACGCGGACCGCCAGGTCGACGGCGGCCGTCACGTCGTAGGTGTCCACCAGGAGGGTCGTGCCGGAGCCGAGCGCGGCGACCTGCGCGCGGAAGGCCTCCTCCTCCGAGTCGTGGAGGAGCGTGAAGGAGTGCGCGGAGGTGCCCATCGTGGGCACGCCGAAGCTGCGGCCCGCCTCCAGGTTCGAGGAGGCGCCGAATCCGGCGATGTAGGCGGCGCGAGCCGCGGCGACGGCGGACCGCTCACCGGCGCGGCGCGAGCCCATCTCGGCGAGCGGCCGCCCGTCGGCGGCCGAGACCATCCGCGCGGCGGCGCTCGCCACGGCGCTGTCGTGGTTGAGGACGCTGAGCACCAGGGTCTCCAGCAGCACGCCGTCGGCGAAGGGCGCCTCGACGATGAGCACGGGGGAGCCCGGGAGGTAGACCTCGCCCTCGCGGTAGCCCCAGACGTCGCCCCGGAAGCGGTAGTCGGCGAGCCAGTCCAGCGTGCGGGAGTCGACCACGCGGTTCTCGCGGAGCCAGGACAGCTCGTCGTCGCCGAAGCGGAAGCGCGAGATGAGCTCGAGGAGCCGGCCGGTGCCCGCGAGCACGCCGTAGCGGCGTCCGGGCGGGAGGCTCCGGGCGAACACCTCGAACATGCAGCGGCGGTCGGCGGTGCCGCTGCCGAGGGCGCCCTCGACCATCGTGAGCTCGTACCGGTCGGTGAGGAAGGCCGTGGAGTCCATCCGCTCAGTGTTCCACGGCCGCCCCCGCGCGGCCCAGGCGCGGGTGCCGGGGCTTGCGCACGCCGCCGGGCCCGGGAACGGCGTGCGGCCGGGACCGGGCCGCAGGGCGCGGGTAGGCTGTTCCTCCGTGACGGACGCACCGCTGGGCATCTTCGACTCCGGAGTCGGCGGGCTCACCGTCGCCCGCTCCGTGATCGACCAGCTGCAGAACGAGTCGATCGTCTACCTCGGCGACACCGCGCACTCGCCCTACGGCCCCAAGCCGCTCGCCGACGTCCGCGCCTACGCCCTCGACACCCTCGACACGCTGGTCGACCAGGGCGCCAAGCTGCTCGTCATCGCCTGCAACACCGCCTCGGCCGCGATGATGCGCGACGCCCGCGAGCGCTACACGCTCGGCCGCGGCATCCCGGTGATCGAGGTCATCCAGCCCGCCGTCCGCAGCGCTGTCCGCGACACCCGCAACCGCCGCGTCGGCGTGATCGGCACGGTCGGGACGATCCGCTCCCGCGCCTACGACGACGCCTTCGTCGCCGCGCCCGACCTGCAGCTGTTCACCGCCGCCTGCCCGCGCTTCGTCGAGTTCGTCGAGGCGGGAGTCACCTGGAGCGACGAGCTGCTCGCGGTGGCGGAGGAGTACCTCGCGCCGCTCAAGGCCGCGGGGGTCGACACGCTCGTCCTCGGCTGCACCCACTACCCGCTGCTGCGCGGTGCCATCGCGTACGTGATGGGGCCGGACGTCCGCCTCGTCTCGAGCGCCGAGGAGACCGCGCTCGACGTCTACCGCACCCTCGTGGCGCACGGCCTGCAGCGCACCTCCGCCGCGCCTCCGACCTACCGGTGGGAGGAGACGGGCTCGAGCGACTTCGTCCGCCTCGCCCGCCGCTTCCTCGGTCCGGAGGTCTCGAGCGTCGACCTCGTCGAGACCGGCACCATCAACCTGCGCGAGCTCGACCGGGCCGCGCTCCCGCACGATCGAGGGAGACCCGAGTGACCGACAGCACCGCATCGAAGGCCGCGCGCAAGGACGGGCGGGCGCCCGACGAGCTGCGCACCGTGACGATCGAGCGCGGCTGGAGCTCCCAGGCGGAGGGCTCCGCGCTCGTCTCGTTCGGGAACACCAGGGTGCTCTGCACCGCCTCCTTCACGAACGGCGTGCCGCGCTGGCTGCAGGGCAAGGGCAAGGGCTGGGTCACCGCCGAGTACGCGATGCTGCCCCGATCCACCGACTCCCGCATGGACCGCGAGTCGGTCAAGGGGAAGGTCGGCGGGCGCACGCACGAGATCTCGCGGCTGATCGGCCGGAGCCTGCGCGCGGTGGTCGACACGAAGGCGCTCGGCGAGAACACCCTCGTGATCGACTGCGACGTCCTCCAGGCCGACGGCGGCACCCGCACCGCGGCGATCACCGGCGCCTACGTGGCGATGGCCGACGCGATCGAGTGGGCGCGCGGCAAGAAGTACGTGGGGCAGAAGGCGCAGCCGCTGATCGACAGCCTCTCGGCGGTGTCCGTCGGCATCATCGACGGCGTGCCGATGCTCGACCTGGCCTACGTCGAGGACGTGCGCGCCGAGACCGACATGAACGTCGTCGTCACCGGACGCGGCCTGTTCGTCGAGGTGCAGGGCACCGCCGAGGGGGCCCCGTTCGACCGCCGCGAGCTCGACGCCCTGCTCGACCTCGCGGTCGCCGGTGCCTCCGACCTCGCCCGCATCCAGGCCGAAGCGCTCGCCGCGGAGCCCGGAGCGTGAGCCTGGACCTCGTCCTCGCCACGCACAACGCGGGCAAGGTGGAGGAGTTCCGCGCCATGCTGGCCGGCGCGCTCCCCGGAGTCGGCGTCCGCGCCTACGACGGACCCGAGCCCGTCGAGGACGGCGTGAGCTTCGCCGAGAACGCGCTGATCAAAGCGCGCGCGGCGGCGGCGCACACCGGCCTCGTGGCGCTCGCGGACGACTCCGGGATCTGCGTCGACGTCCTCGGCGGCGCGCCGGGCATCTTCTCGGCCCGCTGGTCGGGACGCGCGCACGACGCGACGGCCAACCTCGAGCTCCTCCTGGCGCAGCTGCACGACGTGAAGGCGGAGCACCGCGGTGCGCACTTCAGCTGCACCATCGCCCTCGTGGTGCCGGACTCCGTGCTCCCCGGCGGGCAGGAGACGGTGGTCGAGGGCCGCTGGGACGGCGCGATCGCGACGGCCCCGCGCGGTGCGAACGGCCACGGCTACGACCCGGTGTTCGTCCCCGAGGCCGGGGCGCTCACGGCGGCCGAGCTCGCTCCCGAGCAGAAGAACGCCCGGAGCCACCGCGCCCGCGCCTTCACCGCGCTGCGCGCCGAGCTCGCCGCCCTGTCCGCCCGGCTCTGACCCCGGCGGGTTCCCACCGCGGGATGCCGCTCCGGTGCACGCCTGTCGGCGTGCCGCGTGCCGGAGTGGCGTCCCCCGGAGGCGGAGGTCAGGACTTCGGGTGCTTGTCGTCCAGGGTGTCGGCGTCGAGCACGTAGGCGGCCGACTCGGTCGAGTCGGTCTCGGGGTCGGCGGCGAGCTTCGCCTTGCGCTGCTGCTGGAAGAAGTGGAACAGCGTCGGCACCAGCGCGAGCACGACCGCGCCGATCAGGATCACGTCGATGTAGTGCGAGACGAAGTCGGCGACCGGCGGGATGAAGGCGAGCAGCCATCCGATCAGGGTGACCCCGCTGCCCCAGATCAGGGCGCCGATGAGGTTGTAGAGGCTGTACTTGCGGTAGTTCATGTGAGCCACGCCGGCCGCGATCGGCGCGAAGGTGCGGACGATCGGCACGAAGCGGGCGAGGATCACGGCGAGGCCGCCGAAGCGCTCGAAGAACGCGTTGGTCCGCTTCACGTTCTCGATGCTGAAGAAGCCGGACTCCTTGCGCTCGAAGATGCGCGGGCCGGCCTTGTGCCCGATCAGGTAGCCGACCTCGCCGCCGACGAAGGCCGAGAACCCGACGGCCAGGCAGATGAGCCAGATCGGGACGCCGAGGCCGCCGTTCGACGCGTTCTCGTGCGCCAGCAGGCCCGTGATGATCAGCAGAGTGTCGCCCGGGAAGAGGAAGCCGATCAGCAGTCCGGTCTCGGCGAACACGATGAGGCAGACCACGAGCACGCCCCAGGGGCCGAACGAGGTCAGGATCGTCTCCGGATCGAGCCAGGGGACGAGGGCGGCGTGGTTCAACGGATCTCCAGTCGACGGGGGCCGGTGGCCGGTCGGCGGTCACGCGAGCGCGCTCAGCGTACCGGCCGATCCCGTGCGGAAGGAGGGACTCGAACCCTCACGCCTCTCGGCACAGGAACCTAAATCCTGCGTGTCTGCCATTCCACCACTCCCGCGTGCGGGCTCCAGTGTAGGAGGAGGGCTCCGCGCCTCAGCCGCGGAAAGCCGCCCGGGGGAGGTACCGCGGGATCCAGCGGGCGAGCGCCCCCGCTCCGCCCAGACCGAGCACCCCCATCACGACGGCGGCGAAGGGGAGGGAGACGAGGGCGGTGAGCGCCGACACGACGATCGGGGCGGCGGCGTTGCCCGCGTCACCGGTGAAGCGGAACGCGCCGAGGAACGGGGCCGGATCGGCCGGGGGCGCGAGATCGGCGCCGATGGTCATCAGGATCCCGGAGCCGATGCCGTTCGCGGCCGCGAGCACGCAGGCCACGGCGACGAACCAGGGCACCGGATCGAGGGCGAGCACCGAGGCGGCGAGGGCGAGGTGGCCGAGCCCGAGGCCGATCATCGAGGGGATCGCGGTGGCGCCCCGGCCGAAGCGGTCCATCAGCTGGCCGCCGGCGTAGAAGAGGGCGAAGTCGAGCGCGCCGGCGATGCCGATGATGATCGCGGTGTCGGTCTCGGCGAGCCCGATGCTCACCGCCCAGAGGGGGAGGATCAGCGTCCGGCTCGCCCGCAGCGCCCCGATCACGGCGGCGCCGGTCCCCATCCGAGCGAGGACCCCGCGGTGCTCGCGCAGCGTCCCGAGCAGCGACTGCGGCGACTCCGGGACGGTCGCCGGCGCCTCCGCCGCGACCACCTCGCCCGGGGCTGCGCGGTCGGCGGACGCCTGCGCCCGCCGCAGGACCGTCGCGGGGTCGGGCACGAGCAGCAGGACCACGACCGCCGCCACGCAGCAGACGATGTGCACCCAGAAGACGGACTCGACGGAGCCGGTGAGGTGCACCACCCCGGCCGCCAGGAACGGGCCGATCAGCCAGCCCGCGCGGAACGCCCCGGCGAGGGCGCTGAGCGCGCGGGCGCGGTGCGTGATCGGGACGAACGACGTCATGAACGCGTGGCGCGCCAGCGCGAAGACCGCGGTCGCGAGGCCGATCACGAAGACGCCGATCGTCAGCCCGACCCACGACGTCGAGAGCAGGCACACCACGAGCCCGAGGATCGACGCGGCCGAGGCTCCGAGCATGGCGCCGCGCTCGCCGATCCGCGAGACGATCCAGCCGCTGGGGATGTCGCCCGCCAGCTCGCCGATCATGATCATCCCGGCCACGAGCCCCGCCAGCGCCAGCGTCGCGCCGAGGTCGCCCGCCGCGGCCGGCAGGAGGGGGATGATCGCACCCTCGCCGATGGAGAAGAGGAGGGTGGGGAGGAAGGTCGACAGCAGCAGCGGCCCGACGGGGAAGGGGCGCGGAGCGGTGCTGGTCACCGTCCCCAGGGTACGCCCGGGCCGGAGGGCGGCCCCCGGCCCCCGGTAGTCTGGACGCACCATGCTGGACAACGACTTCACCGAGCAGATCACTGCTCTCCGCTCCACCTTCGCCGACATCCGCGCCGTCATCGACGTGGACGGCCTCCGCTCGAAGATCGCCGAGCTCAGCGAGCAGGCCGGCGCCCCCGACCTGTGGGACGACACGGCCAACGCGCAGAAGGTGACCAGCGCCCTCAGCCACCGCCAGTCCGAGCTCGCGCGGATCACCGCGATCGACCGGCGCCTGGACGACCTCGAGGTGCTCGTCGAGATGGCGAACGAGGCCGAGGACGCCGAGTCCGAGCAGGAGGCGATCGCCGAGCTCTCCTCCCTCCAGAAGGTCATGGGCGAGCTCGAGGTGCAGACCCTGCTCGACGGCGAGTACGACGACCGCCCCGCCGTGGTCACCATCCGCGCGGGAGCGGGCGGCGTCGACGCCTCCGACTTCGCCGAGATGCTGATGCGGATGTACCTCCGCTGGGCCGAGAAGCACAAGTACGCGGCCACCGTCATGGACGCCAGCTACGCGGAGGAGGCGGGCATCAAGTCGGCCACCTTCCAGATCGACGCCCCCTACGCCTTCGGCACGCTCTCGGTCGAGGCCGGCACCCACCGCCTCGTGCGGATGAGCCCCTTCGGCGCCGCGGGCAAGCGCCAGACCTCCTTCGCCGCGGTCGAGGTCATCCCGCTGATGGAGGAGGCCGGGGCGATCGAGATCCCGGACAACGACATCCGCGTGGACGTCTTCCGCTCCTCCGGCCCCGGCGGCCAGTCGGTGAACACCACCGACTCCGCGGTGCGGCTCACCCACCTGCCCACCGGCACCGTCGTGTCGATGCAGAACGAGAAGAGCCAGATCCAGAACCGCGCCGCGGCGATGCGCGTGCTCCAGTCGCGGCTCCTGCTGCTGCAGAAGGAGCAGGAGGCGGCCACCAAGAAGGAGCTCGCCGGCACCATCACCGCGAGCTGGGGCGACCAGATGCGCAGCTACGTCCTCGCTCCGTACCAGATGGTGAAGGACCTGCGCACCGACCACGAGGTCGGCAACCCCTCGCACGTGTTCGACGGCGATCTGGACGGCTTCATCGCCGCCGGGATCCGCTGGCGGAAGTCCTCCTAGCGCGGCGCGGGCGCGTCCCCACCGACGCGCCGCGCGCCCCCTCGGCGGACTCTTCGGGATCGTCGCTTACCCTCGTACCGACATGATTCGCTTCGACAACGTCTCCAAGCAGTATCGGGGCGGCACGAGACCCGCCCTCAACGCCATCGATCTCGAGATCCTCCGGGGCGAGTTCGTCTTCCTCGTCGGCGCCTCCGGCTCCGGCAAGTCGAGCTGCCTCCGCCTGATCCTCAAGGAGGAGCGCCCCTCCTCCGGGTCGATCCACGTGCTCGGGCAGAACCTCGGCAAGATCTCGAGCCGCAAGGTCCCGTACTTCCGCCGCAACATGGGCGTCGTGTTCCAGGACTTCCGGCTGCTGCCGAACAAGTCGGTCTTCGACAACGTCGCGTTCAGCCTCCAGGTGATCGGCAAGTCGAAGGGCTACATCCAGGAGGCCGTCCCGGACACGCTCAAGATGGTGGGTCTCGCGGGCAAGGCGTCGCGCCTGCCCCACGAGCTCTCCGGCGGCGAGCAGCAGCGCGTGGCGATCGCCCGCGCCGTCGTCAACAAGCCGGCCGTCCTGCTGGCCGACGAGCCCACGGGCAACCTCGACCCGACCACGAGCGCCGGCATCATGGCGCTGCTCGAGCGGATCAACGCGGGCGGCACGACCGTGATCATGGCGACCCACGAGGCCGGCATCGTCGACCAGATGAAGCGCCGCGTCATCGAGCTCTCGGCCGGCAGCATCGTCCGCGACGAGAGCCAGGGCGGCTACGGCCAGACCGAGAGCATCACCGTCGTCCACGACGGCGTCGTGGTCGTGGCGGCCGACGACCACGCGGTCGCCGAGCAGCCCGCGCCCCCGGCGATCATCGACAGCGAGCTCGCGCCCGCCGAGGTCCCCGAGATCGACCTGCGCCAGGAGGCCCCGGCCCCGCCGCCCGAGCCGGCCCGCCTCTCGCAGACCGCCGCCCAGCCCCGCGTCCCCGAGGGCCGCCGCTCCGCCGCCGTCGAGCCGGAGCGCGAGCGCGAGCCGGAGCCGGCCGCCGAGCCCGCCGCCGCCCCGCGCGTCGTCGAGCTGCAGAGCCAGACCGGTCCGATCTTCCTCCCCGCCGACAGCGGCGCCCTGCCCGAGGAGTCGCTCGCCGCGCGCCTCGGCCTCCGCGCCCACGCGGGCGAGGGCGACGAGACCGGCGACGACCAGCAGAACGTAGGACCCGTCAAGTGAGATTCGCACTGATCTGGTCGGAGGTCGCCAGCGGCCTCCGGCGCAACGTCTCCATGGTCGTCTCGGTGATCCTGGTGACCTTCATCTCCCTCACCTTCGTCGGCACGGCGATCCTGCTCCAGATGCAGATCGGCCAGATGAAGAACTTCTGGTACGACAAGGCGCAGGTCGCGGTGTACATGTGCACCGCCACCTCCGGCGGCTCGAACTGCAGCGGCTCCGACGCCACCGCCGAGCAGATCGACGCGGTGCAGGGCCAGCTCGAGGGCGCCACGCTCGCGCCGTACATCGACCGCTCCTACTTCGAGGACCACGACCAGGCCTACGCGAACTTCCAGGAGCAGTTCGCGGGCAACCCGGTCGCCGAGTACGTCACTCCCGACCTGCTCAACCAGACCTTCTGGATCAACCTGAAGGACCCGACCCAGTCGGACGTCATCGTGGAGAGCCTGTCGAGCGTCTCGGGAGTCGAGAGCGTCACCGACCAGCGGCAGTACCTCGACCAGATCTTCTCGATCCTCAACGCGGCGAGCTACACGGCGATCGGCATCGCCGTCCTGATGCTCGTCGCGGCCGTGCTGCTCATCGCCACCACGATCCGCCTCTCGGCGTTCTCGCGGAGACGGGAGCTGGGCATCATGCGGCTCGTGGGGGCCTCGAACAGGTTCATCCAGACCCCGTTCATCCTCGAGGGGGTCTTCGCCGCGCTGGTCGGCTCGATCCTCGCGGGAGTCGCGGTGGTCGCCATCGTGCAGGTCTTCGTGCAGGGGTTCCTGGCGTACCGGATCCCGCTGACCTCCTTCGTGGGACTCGACGACGCTCTGATCGTCGTGCCGATCCTGATCGTGGTCGGCATCGTCCTGGCCGCCGTCTCGGCGAACGTCGCGATCGCGCGGTACCTGCGGGTCTGATCCCGGACCGGACGTATACTGGTGGGCTGTCCCGTTCGGGGCGGCCCACCGGTGCATCGCCCCGACGATGCCCGCCCCCTTCATCCGCTCGCGACCCGAGGAGCAGCCGTGCCCAGAGAACAGGGACAGAAGGTCGTCGCGACCAACCGCAAGGCGCGCCACGACTACCTCATCGAGGACACCTACGAGGCGGGCCTCGTGCTCACCGGCACCGAGGTGAAGTCCCTCCGGGCCGGCCGAGCCTCGCTGGTCGACGGCTACGCGTTCGTCGACGGGGGAGAGGCGTGGCTCGACGCCGTCCACATCAACGAGTGGGCCCAGGGCACCTGGACGAACCACCCGCCGCGCCGCAAGCGCAAGCTGCTGCTGCACAAGGCGCAGATCCTCAAGATCCACAACAAGGTGAAGGAGGGCGGGTACACGCTGATCCCGCTCTCGCTGTACTTCAGCGACGGCAAGGCCAAGGTCGAGCTTGCCGTGGCCAAGGGCAAGAAGGACTACGACAAGCGCCAGGTCCTCCGAGAGCGCCAGGACCGCCGCGAGGCGGACCGTGCGATGTCGACCCGCCGCCGCCTCGGCGAGTAGGCCCCGGCGGGCACTGTCCGACGGGTGCCGCGCAAGCCTCTTCTTCGCGCCCCGTGCTTTGGGAGACTGGGGCGCGTGACCTCCCCCGAGAACAGCGCCCCCGCCGCCCTGAGCGCCGCCGACGAGAAGACGCGGTGGCGCGCCTTCGCGGTGAGCGTCGGAGTCGCGGCCATCACGATCCTCGACCTCTCGAAGGTCAACGTCGGCCTGCCGTCGATCGAGCGCTCGCTCGGAGCGGACGCGAGCCAGCTGCAGCTGATCGTCGCGGGCTACGCGCTCGCCTTCGGACTGGCGCTCGTGCCGGCCGGTCGGCTGGGCGACATCCGCTCGCGCCGCCTGCTGTTCCTCATCGGGCTGACCGCGTTCACGGTGACGAGCCTGCTCTGCGCGCTCGCGCCGTCGATCGAGCTGCTCGTCGTCGCGCGCTTCCTGCAGGGCGTCGCCGCGGGCATCCAGATGCCTCAGGTCCTCGGGCTGGTGCAGCAGATGTTCACCGGCGCCGAGCGGGCCCGGGCCTTCGGGGTCTTCGGCGCGACCATCGGCCTGTCGACCGCCTTCGGCCCGACCCTCGGCGGCCTCCTGATCGCGATCGGCGGCGAGCAGGACGGCTGGCGCCTGCTGTTCTGGATGAACATCCCGCTGGGCGTCGCCGCGCTGGTCTTCGCCTGGAAGCTCATCCCGAAGAAGCGCTCGCGGCCCGAGGGGGACCGGTCCCTCGACCCGGTCGGCCTGCTCCTGCTGGCGGTCGCGATCTTCGCGTTCATGCTGCCGTTCCTGCTGACCACGGGCTCCTCCTCGGACTCGCCCTACCGCTGGTTCTGGCTGGTCCTCGCCGCGGCCGCCGCCGCCGTCTTCGTGCGCTGGGAGGCGCACTACGCCGCGTCGGGGCGGACGCCCGTCATCGACTTCCGCATCTTCCGGACCAGCTCCTACCGCAACGGCATCCTGGTCGCGACCTCCTACTTCGCCGCGATCCCGGCGACCTTCCTCCTCACGACGCTCTTCCTCCAGCAGGGGCTCGGCCTCGAGCCGGTGTTCGCCGGCATGGTGAGCATCCCGTTCGCGCTGACCTCGGCGGTGACCGCCTGGTACGGCGGCAAGCTCGTGCAGCGCTACGGCCGCGCACTGGTGGTGCTCGGCATCGTGCTCGTGGTCATCGGCTTCACGCTCGTGCTGCTCGCCGCCGAGCTCCTCCCGGCCGAGACCGCGGCCTACGGCATGGGTGCCGCGATGCTCGTCGCCGGGGCCGGCGGCGGCTTCGTCGTGTCGCCGAACCAGACGCTCACCCTCGCCGAGATCCCGCCGGCGCAGGGCGGCGTGGCGGGCTCCGTGGGCCAGCTCGGCCAGCGCGTGGGCACCGCGGTCGGCACCGCCTGCGCCTCCGCCGTCTTCTTCGCGACGCTGGCGAGCGAGCAGGGGATGGCGGAGGGGCTGGACCGCTACCACGACGCCTTCCGCAACGGCTACTTCGTCACCCTCGGGCTGATCGCGCTCGCGCTCGTGCTGGGTCTGCTCGATCTGCGCCGCCGCCGGGTGACCGCCCGCGGAGCTGAGGTAGACTAGGACTCGTAACTCCACAGTGTGCGACGAACGACCCACTCCAGCGGCCTCCGGGCCGTCGAGTGCTCGCGGGGATGATCGGTTTCGACATTGCCTGCGAAACTGCGAGAAGCGGGTCGAGGATCCAGGGTCATCTCGTCAACGATCCCTGGAAAACACAGGTGCCGAACAGAAGCGCACCGACTTCGCTCTCGCTGCCTAAGCCAGAGTAGATAGTCCGTCAGCCCGTGGGTGCGTCCTCGCCCCGGATCCTGGCGTCATCTAGAGGACTTGCTGCGTCGTTACGCCTGAGGGCGACGCGGGACTTGCACTCGGGCTGGGCCCGTCGACCGATGCGCCGATGGTAACGGTCGGGGCCGAGCAGAACGCTCTCATCGGCTACACCCGTAGAAGGCGCAGAATCACAGCGATGGACGGGGGTTCGATTCCCCCCATCTCCACCACCGGTCGTCGTCGCACACTGGGAGCTCCGCTCCGCCGCCCTCACGACGGTCGCACGTCGAGCTGTCTGATCCGCCCGTAGAGGGTGAGCATCGCCAGCCGGTCGTCGTCGTCGTGCGCCGGGCCGGCGAGAGCCTGCGGCGGGGCCCAGTCCCGGTAGAGCACGCCCGGCGCCAGCACGGCGATGGCGGTGCCGGCCGGGTAGTGGGCGCTGCGGTCCACCGGCAGCTCGGCGAACGCGTCGGGCAGGAGCCGGTGCAGCACGTCCAGCAGAGGACGGAGGCGTACTGCTCGCGCCTCGTGCACGGAGAGGGTCACGGCGTTCATCGCGGCGAGCGCGGCCACCAGGTGCTCGGCGGCGGCGTCGTCGTCGCACCGCTCGGTGACCAGCAGCGAGACCACCCCGCGCGGCTTCAGCCAGCCGAGCGTGGCGGCCTCGGCGTCGCCGTCCACCGAGACGACGCGGTCGGAGGCGTGGGCGTAGTCGTGCAGGAGCCGCGACCAGACGTCGCCCGGGCCGGGCCCGTCGACCTGCGCGACCGCCTCCGCCGCGGCGAGCAGGGAGCTCTGCCGGTGGAGCCTCGGGAACAGGCTGTCCGCCGGTCCCCAGTGCTGCTCGGCCGTGCGCGAGCGCTCGGGGGGTTCCTGATCGTGCCGGTCCTGCATGTCGACTCCTGAGCCGCCGGTCTCCGCGCCCCCTCGCGCCTGCCGGTCGTCCCTTCACCCTGCGCTCCGCCGGAGCGCGTGTCAATGAGCCGAACGGGGGTCGATCGGAGCCGTGGTCAGCGAGCGGAGCCGAAGAGGCTGCCGGTGGTGGAGTCGTCGGCCGGATCGAGGACCGCGCAGACGATCGTGCGGTCTCCATGGCGCCAGCCGACCTCGGAGGGGACGAGCGAGCGGTACTCGAGGGCGGAGTCGCCGTAGGCGATCCCCATCACGGCGCCGAACTCCGGCTCGCAGCCCGCCTCGGCCTGGGCGAGCAGCGTGTTGCGGCTGGTGTAGCGGTCTCCGGGCTGCGCGAACGTGTGGAAGACCTCCAGTTCGTGCTCCTCGGCGCACGGGACGACGTCCACGTCGGCGATGCGGTCGTCGCCCGGGTCGGCCAGGCAGTCGCCGCGCCGCAGCGAGAACACGTCGGTGACGCCGGCGGTCGCCACCGTGCCGCCCTCGTCACGCACGGCCTCCGGGCCGTCCGGCCCGACGACGGAGGAGCAGCCCGAGAGGAGCAGGAGGAGCGCCGCCGAGGCGAGCGCGGCCGTCCGGCTCCTCATCGCGGCGCCACGATCGCGAGCACCTCGTCGTGCAGCAGGCCGTTGGTGGCGACGGCGCTGCCGTGCCACGGCCCGTCCTCCCCGTCGGCGGAGGTGAAGCGGCCGCCCGCCTCCTGCACGATCGGCACCAGGGCGGCCAGGTCGTAGGGCTTCACGTCGAACTCGCCCGCACCGTCGAGGAGACCCTCGGCGACGAGCATGTAGGGCCACGCGTCCCCGTACGCCCGGTCGCGCCAGACGGCGCCGGCGAGCTCGAGCAGCTGCGGGAGACGGCCCGCGCCCTCCCACTGCTGGATGCTGTTGTAGCTGAAGGTCGCCGAGGCGAGCGTGTCGATCCCCGAGACGCGCAGCGGTCGCGGCTCGGCCCCGGCCTCCAGCTCGACGGCCCAGGCGCCGGAGCCCTCGGCCGCCCACCAGCGCGTGCCGAGAGCGGGAGCGGAGACGACTCCGACGACGGGGACGCCGTCGACCGCGAGCGCGATCAGGGTCGCCCAGATCGGGACGCCGCGGAGGAAGTGGGCGGTGCCGTCGATCGGGTCGAGGATCCACTGCCGCGAGGCCTCGCCCGAGGTGCCGAACTCCTCGCCGAGGATCGCGTCGTCCGGACGCTCGGCGGCGAGCAGCGCGCGGATCGCCTCCTCGACGGCGCGGTCGGCGTCGGTGACCGGGGTCCGGTCGAGCTTCGTGTCCACGACGAGGTCGAGCGCGCCGAACCGCTCCCGCGAGATCGCATCGGCCGCGTCCGCCAGGCGGAGGGCGAGTCGGAGGTCGTCGTCGAAGCTCTGGTCACTGCTCTGCGGGGTCACGCGACCACGATACCGGTGGGTCCCGCGGAGCCTCCGATCGCTGCCGCGGGCGTTCCGTCGCACTCGATTTGACGAGACGGGGGGAGACGCTGGTAATGTGATCCCTCGGTTCGGGACGCACGATCAGCCGGCCGGAACGCACCTCTAGCTCAATCGGCAGAGCAACTGACTCTTAATCAGTGGGTTCTCGGTTCAAGTCCGAGGGGGTGCACCACCAGCCCCGCACCTCCTCGTGAGGTGCGGGGCTTCGTCGTTCCCGGTCCGAGTCCGTTCCCGACCTCCTCGGAGCGCCCGCGGGGGGAGCGCCGGCCCGTGCTCACTCGCTGGAGGGTGCGTCGGTCGACGGGTCGAAAGGCGGCAGGACTCCGCGGAAGCCGTCGCTCGTGGAGCCGATCCCGACGTCGAGCGCGTCGAAGGCCCGGGCCTGGTCGTCTGCGGCGGCGGTCAGGCTCAGGGTGATGCCCGTCCGCGTGAAGGTCCGGGCGACGGTGCTCCAGGCGAGGTCGACGTCTCCGTCCGCCGACGCCAACAGGCGCCTGAGCATCCGCACGGTGTTCGGCGCAGAATGCGGACCGACCCCCGTTCGCGTGGCAGGATCTCCGTTCGCTTCCGTTTCCCTCCAGAAAGGACCGATGTGCCCGAAGACGTCCTCCCCGTGATCGGCTCGATCGCGCTCGCCGTGGTGATCGCGGTCGTGATCGCCGTGGTCGCGACCGCCGTCGTCGCCCTCGTGCTGCGCTCGGTCGGCAAGCGCAAGACCTGGGCGCGCCTGCTGATCCGGCGTCTGCGCATCCCGTTCCGCGTGTTGCTCATGACCATCGCGGTCTGGGCCGCGCTCGCCGCCACCGTGACGGGCGACCCCTGGCCGGGTCTCGTGCAGCGGGTGTTCCAGATCGCCACGATCGGCGCGGCGGCGTGGGTGATCGGCTCCCTGTTCGTGTTCCTCGAGGACCTGGGCGCCGAGCGCTACCGGACCGACACGGCCGACAACCGCCGGGCACGCCGCCTCCGCACGCAGATGACGATCATCCGGAGGGTCGCCGTGGCGGCCGTCGTGGTCATCGCGATCGGCGCCTCGCTGCTGACCTTCCCCGAGGCCCGCACGGCCGGTGCGAGCCTCCTGGCCTCGGCCGGCGTGCTCTCGATCGTGGCGGGCCTGGCCGCGCAGTCGAGCCTCACGAACATCTTCGCCGGGATGCAGCTCGCCTTCAGCGACGCCATCCGCCTGGACGACGTGGTGATCGTCGAGACCGAGTGGGGGCGGATCGAGGAGATCACGCTGACCTACGTCGTCGTCCACCTCTGGGACGACCGCCGCCTGGTGCTGCCCACGAACTACTTCACGACCCAGCCGTTCCAGAACTGGACCCGCACCGGGTCCGAGCTGCTCGGCGCCGTCGAGCTCGACCTGGACTGGCGGGTCAGCCCCGAGCAGATGCGCGAGGAGCTGCACCGCATGCTCGAGGAGACCGACCTCTGGGACCGGCGCACCAGCGTGCTGCAGGTGACCGACGCGACGGGCGGCTTCGTCCGGATCCGGGTGCTCGTCACTGCGAAGGACGCGCCGACGCTCTTCGACCTGCGCTGCTACGTGCGCGAGCGGCTCGTCTCGTGGCTGCACGAGAACGACCCCGTCGCCCTGCCGCGTCAGCGCGTCGAGATGGAGCGGGAGCCCGCTCCCGCCGCGACCCCGCGCCGGCACGGGTCCTCCGCCCCGGACAACCTGTTCTCGGGCGACGAGCGCTCGAACGAGCGGGGGGCGATGTTCACGGGTCTCATCGACCTGCGGGACACCCCGAAGCGGGACACCCCGAAGCGGGAGCTGCCGCCGAGGGACTGACTCCTGCGAGGACGCCGCTCCCACGGCCGCACCCGGGGTGCGCGCGGCGAGCGGCGTCCCGCAGGGCGGTCAGCGGTTCACGGAGCTCATGTCGGCGTAGCGGTCGCCGACGGGGGCCTCGAGCGCGCCGAGGACGTCGAGCTGCTCCGCGGTCAGCACGAGGGCGTCCGCGGCCGCGTTCTCCTCGATGCGCGAGACGCGCTTGGTGCCCGGGATCGGAGCGATGTCCTCGCCCTGGGCGAGCAGCCAGGCGAGCGCCACCTGCGCGGCGGTCGCGTCCGCCTCTGCCGCCACACGGTCGACGGCCTCCACGATGCGGAGGTTCGCCTCCAGCGCTCCGTCGGCGAAGCGGGGGTTGTCGCGGCGGAAGTCGTCGCTGCCCAGCTCGGCGACCGAGCGGATGCTGCCCGTGAGGAAGCCGCGGCCCAGCGGCGAGTACGGGACGAAGCCGATGCCGAGCTCGCGGAGGACCGGCAGCACCTCCGCCTCGGGGTCGCGGGTCCACAGCGAGTACTCGGACTGCACAGCGGTGACCGGGTGCACGGCGTGAGCGCGCCGGATCGTCGCGGGCGCCGCCTCCGAGAGGCCGTAGCCGCGGAGCTTGCCCTCCTGGATCAGCTCCGCGAAGGCCCCGGCGGTCTCCTCGACCGGGACGCCCGGGTCCATGCGGTGCTGGTAGTAGAGGTCGATGCGGTCGGTGCCGAGGCGCGCGAGCGAGCCCTCGACGGCGAGCCGCAGGTTCTCCGGGGAGCCGTCGAGTCCGCGGCCCCCGTCGCCGCGGTGGCGGATCATGCCGAACTTGCTCGCCAGCACCACCTCGTCGCGGCGGCCTGCCAGCGCGCGGCCGAGCAGCTCCTCGTTGGTGTACGGGCCGTAGATCTCGGCGGTGTCGAGGAACGTGACGCCGAGCTCGAGGGCGCGGTGCACGGTGCGGATCGACTCCGCGTCGTCGGTGCCGGCGCCGGTGTAGAACGCCGACATGCCCATCGCGCCGAGCCCGAGGCGCGAGACCTCGAGGGCGGCGACGTCGGATCCGAGGGTGATCGTCTTCATCAGTGGGTGGTCCTCTCCTGGTACGCCGCGATCTTGATGTCGATCGCGGCGAGGCTGGCGTGTGTCCGGGCGAGCTGCGCCTCGACCTCCTCGCGGTGCGTCCGGAGCAGCGCGAGGCGCTCCGGCTCCGTGGCGGGCCCGATCCGGAGGAGCCGGGCGTACTCGCGGATCCTCGCGATCGGCATCCCGGTCGCGCGGAGCTTGGTGAGGAAGTCGACCCAGCCGACGTCGGCCGGCCGGTAGCGGCGGTGCTGCGACGAGGCGCGCTCGACCGGGTCGAGCATGAGCCCGGCGCGCTCGTAGTAGCGCAGGGTGTGCACGGTGAGACCGGTGACGGCGGCGACCTGCGAGATCGACAGCACCTCCGGCTCGGCCGGGGCGGCGGTGGCGGTGGACATGGCGTCAACCTACGACTTCGAGTGCGCTCGAGGTCAAGCGGGAGCGGGCGACTCAGCCGACCTCGCGGCTGAAGCCCAGGAGGGCCTCGGCTATGCGGGCGTCCGCCTCCTCGTGGCTGATGGTCGCCTCGCCGTCGCCCGCCTGCGGCCCGTACCAGCCGAAGTCGGCGTGGTTGGCGCCGTCGATCTCGACGAGGTCGGCGGAGGAGGGCAGCCGGACGCTCGCGTCGGCGACCTTCTCCGGCGTGCTGAGCCCGTCCTCCGATCCGCTGACACTGAGGACGGGGAGCTCGGAGCCCGAGAGGTCGTTCGCGCAGTAGCTGCCGAGCAGCACCAGGCCCGCCACCGCCGGGTCCTCGGCCCACTGGCAGGCCTTCACGCCGCCGAGGGAGTGGCCGCCGACGAGCCAGCGGTCGACGCCCTCGGCCTGGCTGGTGAAGGTCTCGAGGGAGCGGAGGTCGAAGAAGGCCAGGTGCAGGATCGGCCGCGTGATCACGACGGTCGCCCCGGCGTCGACCAGCGGAGCCAGGGTCGCCTCGTAGGAGGAGGCGTCGACCTTCGCTCCGGGGATGAAGACCAGGCCCGTGCCGGCCAGCTCGCCGGTCGAGGTCGGCGTCATCACGAGCGCGTCGTCCGTGCGCTCGACCGCGATCGCCGGATCGGCGCGCACGCGGGCAAGGGCGTCCTCGTCGGGGCCGCTGACGATCGAGCTCCAGGTGAGGAAGCCGAGGACCGCGACTCCGAGGACTCCGCCGATGCTCGCGAGAACGACGCGGCGGCGCCTCATCGGGCTGCCGCGATCGCGTCGGCCGCCTGCACCAGGGCGAGGTGGGAGAGGGCCTGGGGAGTGTTCCCCGCGTGCCGGCGGCCCTCGACGTCGTACTCCTCCGAGAGGAGGCCCACGTCGTTGCAGAGCCCGACGAGCCGGTCCATCAGGGTCCGCGCGTCGTCGATCCGGCCGGAGTCGGCGTACTGCCGGACGAGCCAGAAGGAGCAGGCGAGGAACGGGTGCTCGCCGCCGGCGAGGCCGTCGACCGAGGACTCGGTCCGGTAGCGGTGCAGCAGGCCGTCCTGCAGGAGCACGCGCTCCAGCTCGGCGACGGTGCCCAGCATCCGCGGGTCGTCGGCGGGGACGAAGCCGACCATCGGCAGCACGAGGAGCGACGCGTCGACCTCGGGCGAGCCGTAGGACTGCACGAAGTGGCCGCGCTCGGCGTCGAAGCCCTGGGCCTCGATCTCGGCGCGCACCTCGTCGCGGAGGCGCTCCCAGGTCTCGACCGGACCGGGCAGGCCGTTCTCGCGCACGGCGCGGACGCCCCGATCGAGCGCGGCCCAGATCATGACCCGCGAGTGCGTGAAGTGCCGCGGCTCGCCCCGGATCTCCCAGATGCCGTTGTCCGGCCGCTGCCAGTTGGTCTCGACGAAGCCCAGGAGCGCGCGCTGGAGCGGCCAGGAGAACTCCGTCTCGTCCACTCCGGCCACGCGGGCCTCGTGCAGAGCGACCATCACCTCGCCGATCACGTCCGCCTGGTACTGGTCGACGGCGGCGTTCCCGATCCGCACGGGGGAGGCGCCGTCGTAGCCGGGCAGGCTCGGCATCTCCCGCTCGGGCAGGTCGCGCTCGCCGGCGAGGCCGTACATGATCTGCACGTCCTCCGGCGCGCCCGCGACCGCGCGGAGCAGCCAGGCCCGCCACTTCTGCGCCTCCTGCTCGGACCCGTGCGCGAGCAGGGCCTGCAGGGTGAGCGAGGCGTCGCGGAGCCAGACGTAGCGGTAGTCCCAGTTGCGGGCGCCGCCGAACTGCTCCGGGAGCGAGGTGGTCGCCGCCGCGACGATGCCGCCGGTCTCGTCGTCGGTGAGGGCGCGGAGGGTCAGCAGCGAGCGGACGACGGCGTCGCGGTGCGGGCCGTCGTAGTCGATCGCCGACGCCCACTCGGACCACCAGGAGAGCGTGCGCTCCAGCGCGCGGTCGACGTCGAGGCGCTTCGGCGCCCGCTGGTGCGAGGGGAACCACGCCATCGAGAGGTCGACGACCGCGTCCGCGTCGACGTCGAACTCCGCCGCGTGGGCGTGGTCGACGGCCTTCAACCGCACTCCGCGCACCACGACCGCGTCGGGCCCGGCGACGGCGACGAGCAGCGGATCCTCGTCCGTCCCCTCCTGCCGCACCCACGGCATGGTGCGGGCGTAGTCGAAGCGGATGCGCAGCTCCTGCCGCATCCGGACGGTCCCCGACACTCCGCGCACCCGGCGCACCAGCTCGGCGCGCTCGTCGCGCAGCGGCATCACGTCGACCACCTCGACGACGCCGGTGGGAGTCGTCCACCGGGTGACCAGCGCGAGCGTGTCGCCGAGGTAGTGGCGCTCGCTCGTCGCCTCCCCGTCCACCGGCCGGAGCGACCAGCGCCCCTGGTCGTCGCCGCCGAGGAGGGCGCCGAAGACGGAGGCGGAGTCGAAGCGCGGCAGGCACAGCCAGTCGATCCCCCCGTCGCGGGAGACGAGAGCGGCCGTGCGGCAGTCGGAGAGGACGGCGTAGTCCTCGATCGGGGAGACCATGCGGTGATCCTCTCAGGTGCGGCTGTGGCCTCCCAGTCAAGGCGGAGCGGGGCTCTTCAGCGCCGCCGTAGGGTGAGCCGCATGGCACAGACCGTCTCGACCCTGCTCATCCTCGGAGCGACGGGGGACCTGTCCTCGCGGCTCCTCCTCCCCGCCGTCGGCCAGCTGCTGACCCGCGAGACCGACCGGCGGGTCCACCTCGTCGGCGCGGGACGCGAGGACTGGACCCAGGAGCACTGGCACGAGGTGCTGACCGCCTCCTTCGCCACCGTCGAGGCGCAGGGCGAGGGCGTGGACGCGCTCACCTCCGGCACGCGCTACCAGCAGGTCGACGTCACCGATCCGGAGGCGCTCGCCGCACTGCTCGCGAGCTGCGCCGGTCCGGTGGCGGTCTACTTCGCCCTCCCGCCGGCGATCGCGGCGAAGGCCTGCGAGGCGCTCGCCGCCCACGACCTGCCGGAGGGCACCGTGCTGGCGCTGGAGAAGCCGTTCGGGACCGACGAGGCGAGCGCGCACGCCCTCAACAAGCGCCTCGCCGCGCTGGTCCCCGAGGACCGCATCCACCGCGTCGACCACTTCCTCGGCCGCGCGACCGTGATGAACGTGCTCGGCCTGCGCTTCGCGAACCGGATCCTCGAGCCGCTGTGGTCGGCCGAGCACATCGAGAGCGTCGAGATCGTCTACGACGAGCAGCTGGCCCTCGAGGGGCGGGCGAGCTACTACGACGGCGCGGGCGCGCTGACCGACATGATCCAGAGCCACCTGCTGCAGGTCCTCGCGGTGATCGCGATGGAGCCGCCGTCCTCGCTCGACGCGGCCGACCTCCGCGACGCGAAGTCGATCGTCCTGCGCGCCACCCGCCTGCACGGCGACGACCCCGCCGCGAGCTCGCGCCGCGCCCGCTACACGGCGGGGACGATCGACGGACGCGAGCTGCCCGCCTACGCGGACGAGAAGGGCGTGGACCCCGCTCGCCGGACCGAGACGCTGGCCGAGCTGGTCGTCGAGATCGACACCTGGCGCTGGGCCGGCGTGCCGTTCACCCTCCGCTCCGGCAAGGCGCTCGGGGAGCGGCGACGCGAAGTGGTCATCCGCTTCAAGCCGGTGCCGCACCTGCCCCGCGGCTTCGTGGGCACCGAGGCGCCGTCCGTGCTGCGGCTGTTCCTCGCGCCCGACCAGATGTCGCTCGAGCTGAACATCAACGGCCCCGGCGACCCGTACACGCTCGAGCGCGCCTCGCTGGAGGCGACCTTCGGCGCGGGCGAGCTGCTGGCGTACGGCGAGGTCATCTCGGGGATCCTCGACGACGACCCGTCGCTCTCGGTCCGCGGGGACGCCGCCGAGGAGTGCTGGCGCATCGTGCAGCCCGCGATCGACGCGTGGCACGCGGACCGGGTGCCGCTCGACGAGTACCCGGCGGGCAGCGAGGGCCCCGGGAGCTGGCCGACGCTCTGACGGGCGGCCGGGGGAGGGCGGCCGCGGGGGATCTCGAGACGGCGGCTGCGCCGCCTCCTCGATCAGCGGGAAGGGCGACGTCGCTCGTCGGGTCGGCCGGAGGGCGAGCCCGCCGGCCGACCGCTCGGGTCAGGAGCGGGTCGCGACGGGGGCGTCGGCGGGGGCCGGCTCCGCCCAGACGGCGATCGGCTTCGGCTCCCAGGTGAGGGCGGCCGGCTCCACCGGGGGAGTGGAGGCGCGCATCACGGGGATCGCCTCGGTGACCGGGGACGACGTCCGCTCGGCGCCGGCGCGGAGCTGCTCCTCCTGGATGGCGGCGGAGAGCTCGTGGGCGAGGGAGCGCGCGAGCATCCCGTGGAAGATCGGATCGCGGTCGTCGTGGCTGCGGCGCGTGACGACCCAGGCGCCCTCGGATCCGACGAAGGCCGCGAGGCGCTCGTGGACGACGGCGAAGAGCTCGTCCTGCGTGAGGACGGGGGCCGACTCGACGACCTCGGGGGCCGCCTTGCGACGCCTCAGACGAAACCTCATGACGAACCCCGTTTCCCGTGCCGGCAGCGACTGGGAACAGTGTCGCCGCCACCGGGACGGGAGACCGGCTGACACGCCGCCCCGCGGGGAGGCGGCGCGTCAGGAGGGCCTAGCGGTCGCGCTTCTTGCCGCGCTCCTCCTTGACGATCTCCTTCGAGTCGTAGGACACGGAGCCCAGGGCGACGGTGACCGAGATGGCCCAGCTGACCCACTGGAGGGCCAGGCGCCAGTCGCGCGGGCCCTTGCGCGTGGTCTGCAGGATCGACCAGCCGCCGACGATCGCGCTGATGACGCTGGAGTTGAGGATGAACTTGCGCATGCGTGTGCCTCCCGTGTTCACCCCGACGCTAGCGGGTGCGAAAGCTCTCAGAGGAACGCTTGACAGCACCGAGGGGTTGTCCCGCTACGGTGGACCGTCGCCGGGACCCGAATCCTCGAGCCGGGGCACGCCGAGGAGAACGGGAACGACATGCGCACGGCTGTGATCGGGGCGGTGCTGCTCGTCGTCGGGGCGGTGGCCGTCGTCACGGGGGTCCTCCCGATGGACGCGCTGGGCGAGCTCGTCGAGCGGACGGCGCCGATCCTCGGCTTCGTGGTCGCGGTGACCGTGGTCGCCGAGCTGGCCTCCGAGGCCGGCGTCTTCACCGTGGTCGCCGAGCGCTCCGCCGAGTGGGGCCGCGGGCGGACCGCGGTGCTCTGGCTGCTGGTGGTGGCGATGGCCGTCGTCAGCACGGTGTTCCTCTCGCTCGACACGACCGCCGTGCTCCTGACCCCGGTCGTGGTCCTGCTCGCGGCGCACGTGCGCGTCCCGCCCCTGCCGTTCGCGATGGCCACGGTCTGGCTGGCGAACTGCGCCTCCCTCCTCCTCCCCGTCTCGAACCTCACCAACCTGCTCGCGCAGCGGCGCCTGGGGGTCGAGGGCCCCTTCGCCTTCGCCGCGCTGACCGCGGTGCCCGCGCTCGTCGCGGCCGTCGTGCCCGTGCTGATCCTCGCGATCCGGTACCGGCGCGAGCTGGCCGGGCGCTACACCCCGGGGGAGCGGACGCCGGTGGAGGACCGGGTGCTGCTGGTCGGCGCGGGGATCGTCGTGGCGCTGCTCCTGCCGGCGCTCGTCTCGGGCCTCGAGGTGTGGATCCCGGCGACGGTCGCCGCGGTCGCGCTGATCGTCCTCTTCGCGGTGCGCCGTCCCGCGGCGCTCACGCCCGCCCTCCTGCCGTGGCAGCTCGTCGTGTTCGCGTCGGGCCTCTTCGTGGCGATGGAGGCGGCGCACCAGCTCGGGCTGGGCGCGGCGCTCGCCGTGGTCGCGGGGGAGGGGAGCGGGACGCTCGACCTGCTGCGCCTCGCCGGCTCCGGCGCGGTCGCCTCCAACCTGGTCGACAACCTGCCCGCCTACCTCGCCCTCGAGCCCGTCGCGGCGGATCCGCTCCGACTGATCGCCCTGCTGATCGGCGTGAACGCCGGACCGCTGATCACCCCGTGGGCCTCGCTCGCCACCCTGCTCTGGCACCAGAGGCTGACCGCGCTGGGCGTGCACGTCTCGTGGCGCCAGTACGCGCTCCTCGGACTCGTCGCGGTCGTCCCGACGGTGGGCGGAGCGACGCTCGCCCTCGCCCTCGTGCAGGGCTGACCCGCCGTCCCCCGTGCGGGGCCGGCTGATAGCCTCGACGGGCACGACGACGGCTCGACCGACGAAAAGGGACCACCATTCCTCCGCACTCCGCCTCCGCCTCCTCCGCCGCTGACAGGACCGACGCCGGGACCTCGGGAGGGACCGAGCGCAACGCGTTCGTGGTCGTCTCGAACCGCCTCCCCGTGGACCGCGTCGTGGCCGAGGACGGCACCGCCTCCTGGAAGACCTCGCCCGGCGGGCTGGTCACCGCGCTCGAGCCCGTGATGCGCGCGAACGAGGGCGCCTGGGTCGGCTGGCCCGGCGTGGCCGACGAGGAGGTCGCCCCGTTCGTCGACAACGGCGTCCAGATCGTCCCGGTCGCCCTCAGCGCGCAGGAGCTCGAGGACTACTACGAGGGCTTCTCGAACGACACGCTCTGGCCGCTGTACCACGACGTGATCGCGCCCCCGACCTACCACCGCGACTGGTGGGACGCCTACGTGCGGGTCAACCAGCGCTTCGCCGAGGCGGCCGCGGCCGTGACGGAGGAGGACGGCGTGGTCTGGGTGCAGGACTACCAGCTCCAGCTCGTGCCGAAGATGCTGCGGGAGCTCCGCCCCGACGTCACGATCGGCTTCTTCAACCACATCCCGTTCCCGCCCTACGGTATCTTCGCGCAGCTCCCGTGGCGCCGGCAGATCGTCGAGGGCCTGCTCGGCGCCGACGTGATCGGCTTCCAGCGCCAGGGCGACGCAGGCAGCTTCCTGCGCGCGGTCCGGCGCCTGCTGGGCTACGACACCCGCAGCACGGTCGTCGAGGTCCCGGTCGAGGAGGAGGCCGTCGGCGGCACCCGCCGCGTCAACCGCTCGCGGCGCGGGGCGAGCGTGCGCCCGGTCGTCGCCCGGCACTTCCCGATCTCGATCGACTCCGCGTCGTTCGAGGCGATGGCGCGCACCCCCGAGATCCAGGCCCGCGCCGCCGAGATCCGCGCCGAGCTGGGCAACCCCGCGACGATCATGCTCGGCGTCGACCGGCTCGACTACACCAAGGGGATCGGCCACCGCCTGAAGGCCTTCGGCGAGCTCCTGGCGGACGGCCGCCTCACCTCCGAGGACGCGGTGCTGGTGCAGGTCGCGAGCCCGAGCCGCGAGCGCGTGGACACCTACCGGCAGCTGCGCGACGACATCGAGCTGCAGGTCGGCCGGATCAACGGCGACTACAGCACGCTCGGGCACCCGGCGATCAGCTACCTCCACCACGGCTACCCGCGCGAGGAGATGGTGGCGCTCTACCTCGCCGCCGACGTCATGCTCGTGACGGCGCTGCGCGACGGGATGAACCTCGTCGCGAAGGAGTACGTCGCGTCCCGCTTCGACAACGACGGCGTGCTCGTGCTGAGCGAGTTCGCCGGAGCGGCCGACGAGCTCAAGCAGGCCGTGCAGGTGAACCCGCACGACATCTCGGGGCTGAAGGACGCGATGGAGGCCTCGGCGCGGATGCCGCGCGTCGAGCGCACCCGGCGCATGCGCGCGCTCCGTCGCCGCGTGCTCGAGAACGACGTGGCGCGCTGGTCCGAGTCGTTCCTCTCCGCTCTCGCGGAGCACGCGGCCGGCCAGCAGCTCGACGTGCGGCCCGCCGCCCGCGGGCAGGAGGCGCCGCACGGCCAGGAGGCCGAGCACCGCGACGACTCGGCGCACGGACAGGCGGCCGAGCTCGAGCGGGAGGCCGCCGACGACCGCGAGCTCGACGGCGGCGCGCGATGAGCGAGGGAGTGCCCGAGCGGCTCGCGGCGGCGCTGCGGGAGCTCGCCGCGACCGAACGGCTCCTGGTGGCCCTCGACTTCGACGGCACCCTCGCGCCCGAGGTCGACGACCCCGCCCGCGCGCGGGCGCTCCCCGAGGCGCGCGAGGCCGTGCTGCGGCTCCTCGCCCTCCCCGGCACCCGGGTCGCGCTGGTCTCCGGCCGGGCGCTCGGGAGCCTGGAGGAGGTCTCGCAGCTGCCGGACGAGGCGCTGCTGGTCGGCTCCCACGGCATCGAGATCCGCCTCGACCCCGAGGAGGACGCGGTCCGGCTCGACGACGACGAGCTCGAGAAGGTGGGAGTGCTCGAGGACGTCCTGAAGGGCATCGCCCGCGGGATCGACAACGTCTGGATCGAGGACAAGCCCGCCGGCTTCGCCCTGCACACCCGCCTCGCGACCGAGCGCCACAGCCGCGTCGCCCACGTCGTCGCCCTCTCCGAGGCGCGCGCCGAGGTGCAGGGGGTCACCGTCCGCGAGGGGAAGAACGTCCTGGAGTTCTCGGTCCGCTCGACCACCAAGGGCGAGGCCGTGCAGCACCTCCGCCGCTACACCGGCGCGACCGCCGTGCTCTACGCGGGCGACGACGTGACGGACGAGGACGCCTTCGCGGTCCTCGGCTCCGGCGACGTCGGCATCAAGAGCGGCGAGGGCACCACCGCGGCCTCCTACCGGGTCCGCGGCCCCGAGCAGGTCGCGCACGCGCTCCGGATGCTGGCCGACCTGCGCGCGGAGTAGCAGCCCCCTCCCGGCGGTCAGCGCCGGCGGGTCCCGGATCGCCGACTCGCCGAGGACGGCCGTCCGCCGACGCGGGGAGCGGCCGTTCGCGACGAGTCGGAGATCCGCGGGGACGTCCGCACCCGGTGCCGCTGCCGGAGGCCGGGGCCGGGACGGGTGCGCGGGCCGGTCCGGGTCCGCCCGGCGAGCAGGGGCACCGCGCGCGAGGCGGTAGCCTCATCGCATGCCGGAAATCGATTGGAAGCCCCGCTCGCGCACCGTCACGGACGGCATCGAGGCCACGACGTCGCGCGGGATGCTGCGGGCGGTCGGGATGGGCGATGACGACTGGGAGAAGCCCCAGATCGGCATCGCGTCCTCGTGGAACGAGATCACCCCCTGCAACCTCTCGCTCGAGCGCCTCGCGCGCTCCGCGAAGGAGGGCGTGCACTCCGGCGGCGGCTACCCGCTCCAGTTCGGCACCATCTCCGTCTCGGACGGCATCTCGATGGGGCACGAGGGCATGCACTTCTCGCTCGTCTCCCGCGAGGTCATCGCCGACTCCGTCGAGACCGTGATGATGGCTGAGCGCCTGGACGGCACCGTCATGCTGGCCGGCTGCGACAAGTCGCTGCCCGGCATGCTGATGGCCGCGGCCCGCCTCGACCTCGCCGCCGTGTTCGTCTACGCCGGCTCGATCGCCCCGGGCTGGGTCAAGCTCTCGGACGGCACCGAGAAGGACATCACGATCATCGACTCCTTCGAGGCCGTCGGCGGCGTCAAGGCCGGGATCATGTCCGAGGAGGACGCCAAGCGCATCGAGTGCGCCTTCGCCCCGGGCGAGGGATCCTGCGGCGGCATGTACACCGCCAACACCATGGCCAGCGTGGCCGAGGCGCTCGGCATGAGCCTGCCCGGCTCCGCCTCGCCCGCCGCCGCCGACCGCCGCCGCGACTACTTCGCCCGCAAGTCCGGCGAGGCCGTCGTCGAGCTGCTGCGCAACGGCACCACGGCCCGCGACATCCTCACCAAGGAGGCGTTCGAGAACGCGATCGCGGTGGCGATGGCCTTCGGCGGGTCGACCAACGTCATCCTGCACCTGCTCGCGATCGCCAACGAGGCCGAGGTCGACCTCACGATCGACGACTTCAACCGCATCGGCGACACGATCCCGCACATCGGCGACCTCAAGCCCTTCGGCAAGTACGTCATGAACGACGTCGACCGCCACGGCGGCGTCCCGGCCGTGATGAAGGCGCTCCTGGACGCCGGGCTGCTCCACGGCGACTGCCTGACGGTCACCGGGAGGACGGTCGCCGAGAACCTCGCCGCGATGGACATCGCGCCTCTGGACGGCGAGGTCATCCGCACCCTCGACAACCCGATCCACGCGACCGGCGGGCTCACCATCCTCAAGGGCTCGCTCGCCCCCGAGGGCGCGGTCGTCAAGACAGCCGGCTTCGACGCCTCCGTCTTCGAGGGTCCGGCCCGCGTGTTCGAGCGCGAGCGCGCCGCGATGGACGCTCTGACCGAGGGCCGGATCGAGAAGGGCGACGTGGTGGTCATCCGCTACGAGGGCCCCAAGGGCGGTCCCGGCATGCGCGAGATGCTCGCCATCACCGCCGCCATCAAGGGGGCCGGGCTCGGAAAAGATGTACTACTGTTGACGGACGGACGATTCTCAGGCGGCACAACCGGCCTGTGCATCGGCCACATAGCTCCCGAATCGGTGGACGCAGGTCCCATCGCATTCGTTCGCGACGGAGACCCGATTCGGGTCGACATCGCCGCTCGCTCGATCGACCTACTCGTCGACGAGTCCGAGCTCGCCGCCCGCCGAGAAGGCTGGGCCCCTCTCCCTCCGCGCTACACCCGCGGTGTCCTCGCCAAGTACGCCAAGCTCGTCCGCTCGGCAGCCGAGGGCGCCGTCACCGGGTGACCCGGCCCGCTCCGGCCGGCCGCGCACTCGCGTTCCCGGGCACTCGCCTCCGGCTCTGCCCGCCGCCGCACCACCTCCTGAAGGAATCGACACCCGCATGACTCCGGATCCGTCCGCCGTGCAGCCCGCACCGACGCCCCAGCCACCCCGACCCGCCCACGCTCCCGGGGCCGCCCCCGCGGCCGAGGTCCTCACCGGAGCGCAGGCGGTCGTCCGCTCGCTCGAGATGCTCGGGATCGAGGACGTCTTCGGCCTGCCCGGCGGCGCGATCCTCCCGGTCTACGACCCGCTGATGGACTCCTCGAAGATCCGGCACATCCTGGTCCGCCACGAGCAGGGCGCCGGCCACGCCGCCGAGGGCTACGCCTCGGCGACCGGCAGGCTCGGCGTCTGCATCGCGACCTCGGGCCCCGGAGCGACCAACCTGGTCACCGCGATCGCGGACGCCTACATGGACTCCGTCCCGATGCTCGCGATCACCGGCCAGGTGTTCTCGACGCTCATGGGGACCGACGCGTTCCAGGAGGCGGACATCGTCGGCATCACGATGCCGATCACGAAGCACTCCATCCTCGTGACGCGCCCCGAGGACATCCCCTCGGCCCTCGCCTCCGCCGCGCTGATCGCCACCACCGGCCGCCCCGGCCCCGTGCTGGTCGACATCACGAAGGACGCGCAGCAGGACCAGGCGCCGTTCCTCTGGCCGCCGAAGATCGACCTGCCCGGATACCGGCCGGTCACGAAGGCCCACGGCAAGCAGATCCAGGCCGCGGCCCAGCTGCTGGTCGAGTCGAGGAAGCCGGTGCTCTACGTGGGCGGCGGCATCATCCGCGCCCGCGCGGCCGCCGAGCTGAAGGCGTTCGCCGAGGCCTGCGGCGCTCCCGTGGTGACCACGCTGATGGCGCGCGGAGCGTTCCCGGACTCGCACGAGCAGCACCTGGGCATGCCCGGCATGCACGGCACCGTCCCCGCGGTGCTCGCGCTGCAGGAGGCGGACCTGATCCTCGCGCTGGGCTCGCGCTTCGACGACCGCGTGACCGGCAAGGCGGCGCTCTTCGCGCCCCACGCCAAGGTCGTGCACGTCGACATCGACCCGGCCGAGATCTCCAAGATCCGCACCGCCGACGTGCCGATCGTGGGCGACCTGAAGGACGTCCTCCCGGACCTCACCGACGCGTTCGCCAAGGCTTCCGCCGACGGCCGCGCCGACACCTCCGAGTGGTGGAGCTACCTCAAGGGCCTGCAGACGGAGTTCCCGCTCGGCTACACCGAGCCGAACGACGGCCTGCTCTCGCCGCAGTACGTCATCAAGCGCATCGGCGAGATCACCGGCCCCGAGGGCGTCTTCGCCTCCGGCGTCGGCCAGCACCAGATGTGGGCGGCGCAGTTCATCACGTACGAGCGCCCCAACTCGTGGCTGAACTCCGGCGGCGCCGGCACCATGGGCTACTCCGTGCCCGCGGCGATGGGCGCCAAGGTCGGCGAGCCCGAGCGCACCGTGTGGGCGATCGACGGCGACGGCTGCTTCCAGATGACCAATCAGGAGCTCGCCACCTGCACGATCAACGACATCCCGATCAAGGTCGCGGTGATCAACAACTCCTCGCTCGGCATGGTGCGCCAGTGGCAGACCCTGTTCTACGAGGGCCGCTACTCCAACACCGACCTCAACACGGGTCACGACACCGTCCGGGTGCCCGACTTCGTGAAGCTCGCCGACGCCTACGGCGCGCTCGGCATCCGCGTCACGAAGCCGGAGGAGATCGACGACGCCATCCGCCTCGCCATCGCCACCAACGACCGGCCCGTGGTGATCGACTTCGTCGTCAGCCGCGACTCCATGGTCTGGCCGATGGTCCCGCAGGGCGTCTCCAACAGCTACGTCCAGTACGCCCGAGACCACAGCCCGACCTGGGACGACGAGGAGTAGACCCGCATGACGCACCACGTTCTCTCCCTGCTCGTCGAGGACAAGCCGGGACTGCTCACCCGTGTCGCCGGGCTGTTCGCCCGCCGCGGCTTCAACATCGAGTCGCTGGCGGTCGGTCCGACCGAGCTGGCCGGGCTCTCGCGCATCACGGTCGCCGTGGACGTCGAGGACCTGCCGCTCGAGCAGGTCACGAAGCAGCTCAACAAGCTCGTCAACGTGATCAAGATCGTCGAGCTCGACACCGACCAGTCGGTCCAGCGCGAGCACCTGCTCGTCAAGGTCCGCGTCGACAACGTCACGCGCTCGCAGGTGCTCGAGGCCGTCACGCTCTTCCGCGCCCGCGTGGTCGACGTCGCGACCGACGCCCTGGTGATCGAGGTCACCGGCGACACCGGCAAGACCAACGCGTTCCTGCGGGTGATCGAGCCCTACGGCATCAAGGAGATCGCGCAGTCGGGCCTGCTCGCCATCGGGCGCGGCTCCAAGTCGATCACCGAGCGCGTCTTCAAGAACTGACCGCGAACTCTCCACTACAGAAAAGGACTCACCACGTGACCGAGCTCATCTACGACGCCGACGCCGACCTCTCCATCATCCAGTCCAAGAAGGTCGCGATCGTCGGCTACGGCTCGCAGGGCCACGCGCACGCGCAGAACCTCCGCGACTCCGGCGTCCAGGTCGTCATCGCGCTGAAGGAGGGGTCGAAGTCGACCGCCAAGGCCGAGGACGACGGCTTCGAGGTCAAGAGCGTCGCCGACGCCGCGGCCTGGGCCGACCTGATCATGATCCTCGCGCCGGACCAGCACCAGCGCGCGATCTACAGCGAGCAGATCGCGTCCGCGCTGACCGAGGGCAAGACCCTCGCCTTCGCGCACGGCTTCAACATCCGCTTCGGCTACATCGAGGCGCCCGCGGGCGTCGACGTCATCCTCATCGCGCCGAAGGCCCCCGGCCACACCGTGCGCCGCGAGTTCGTCGCCGGCCGCGGCATCCCGGACATCATCGCTGTCGAGAACGACGCGACCGGCACCGCCTGGGAGACCGCGAAGTCCTACGCGAAGGCCATCGGCGGCACCCGCGCCGGCGTCATCAAGACCACCTTCACCGAGGAGACCGAGACCGACCTGTTCGGCGAGCAGGCCGTGCTCTGCGGCGGCACCTCGCAGCTCGTCCAGTACGGCTTCGAGACCCTCGTCGAGGCCGGCTACCAGCCCGAGATCGCCTACTTCGAGGTGCTGCATGAGCTCAAGCTCATCGTCGACCTCATGTGGGAGGGCGGCATCGCCAAGCAGCGCTGGAGCGTCTCCGACACCGCCGAGTACGGCGACTACGTCTCCGGCCCGCGCGTCATCGACCCGCGTGTGAAGGAGAACATGAAGGCCGTCCTCGGCGACATCCAGAGCGGCGCCTTCGCGAAGCGCTTCATCGGCGACCAGGACGCGGGCGGACCCGAGTTCCAGGAGCTGCGCGCCAAGGGCGAGAAGCACCCGATCGAGGAGACCGGCCGCGAGCTGCGCAAGCTCTTCGCCTGGAAGCAGACCGACGAGGACTACACCGACGGCAGCGTCGCGCGCTAGTCGCACCGCGTCGACCGGGGGAGCCCCGGTCCGACGAGGGACCCGTCCACCGGGATCCCCTCGCCGGGCCGGGGCTCCTCCGCGTCCGGGGCGCGCCTACCGCTCGAGCTCGCGGACGAGACGGCGGAGACCGCCCTTCGGCGGGACGAGGACGGGGTCCGGCCACCGGGGCGAGAGGTGGTCGCCGAGCGTCACCCGGCGCAGCTTGCGGCCGACGAGGGGGAGGACCCAGTCGGCCGCCCAGCGGCGCTGCTCGCGCAGCCGTGCGCGGAGGCGGAGCGGCTCGGAGGCGTCCCAGGGCCCGGTCGAGATCGTGTGCGGCACGCCGAGCGTGTCGAGCACGCGGCCGGCCAGGACGCGGTGCCCGCGCTTGGAGAGGTGCATCCGGTCGGGCGACCAGAGCACGGGGGAGTGGAACTCCCGCATCGCCCAGTAGTCGACGAGGATCGCGCCCCGCTCGCGGGCGATCCGGCGGACGGCGCTGTTGTAGAGGTGGTTGCGGCGCAGGAACATCCGCGGGGCGGGCAGTCCCGGGATGTCGACGCCGGTGAAGAGCACGAGGGAGGCGCCGGTGGTCGCGAGCGCGTCGACGAGCGCCTCGTAGCGGGTGATCAGATCGACGGTGTCGGTGCCGAGGTCGAGGATGTCGTTGCCGCCGGCGTACAGCGTGATCAGGGTGGGGCGGAGGGCGAGGGCGGGCGCGAGCTGGTCCTCGGTGATCTGGGCGAGGCGCTTCGAGCGGACGGCGAGGTTCGCGTACTCCCAGCCCGGCTCGGCCTTCGCCAGGCGCTCGGCGACGCGGTCGGCCCAGCCGCGCACCCCGTTCGGCAGGCGCGGGTGCGGGTCGCCGACCCCCTCCGTGAAGGAGTCGCCGAGGGCGACGAAGCGGCGGCGGCGGTCGTCCATCCGCTCAGCCTCGCCCCCGGGGGAGGACGCGGGGTGTCCGCCGGGTGTCGGGGAGGCGGCGGCGGGCTCCGAGCCTCCTGCGAGGTGCGCGCGGCTAGGGTGTTGCGGTGATCGATGGTGGACCGGGCCGCTCCCCGGAGGACGACGACGCGGCGACCCCGCCGGTGGACCGCGGGCCGGACGCCGGCCCGGAGGACGACGCCGACGACGAGGCCCTGGAGTGGGCGGGCGAGGCCGCGGACCCGACGCTCGCCGCGGGGACGGCGCGCGTGCGCCGGACGCCCCGCGCGGTCGCGGGGGCGGGCCCGGCGGACGACGGCTCGGACGACGACGACTCCGAGGACGAGGACCCCGACGACGAGGCCGCGTCCTCGTCCGCTCTGCTGATCGCCGCGGGGATCGCGGCCGGCCTCTACCTCCTGTACGCCATCGCCTGGGCGATCACGGCGACGCGGCAGTCGCCGGTCGCCGCGGCCGGCTTCGCGGGCGATGCGCTCGGCGGCGCCCTCTACTCGCTCGGGCTCTGGCTGGCGGTCCTGGCGCCGCCGGTGTGGTTCGCCGTGGTGCTCCTCGCCACCCGCGACTCCCGGGTGCGCACCCGCGTGCTCTGGCTGGTCGCCGGACTCGTCCTCCTCGCTCCGCTGCCGTTCCTCAAGGGGGCCTGATGACCGACTCGACCCGGGCCACCCTCGGCGGGACCGGCCGGCGCGACCGGACCGGCCGTCGCCTGGCCGCCTCCGTCCTCGTCGCCGTGGTGTTCGCGCTCTTCTTCGCCTGGGACGTCTGGGAGGCGGTCGGCAACCTGATCGGCCTGCGCAGCTACGCGGCCTCCCTCGGCACCGACCTGAATCCGACGGGCTGGGCGGTGCTCCTGCTCGGCCTGGTGCTGCCGGTCGCCTGCTTCGTCGCTGCCGTCCTGCTCGGCCGCCGCCGGGGGCTCCCGGCGCGCGTCGGACTGCTCGCGGCGGCCCTCTGCCTCTCGGCGGCGCTCTCGCTCGACGTGCAGCTCGTCCTCGGCGTCGAGAGCCTGGTCTCGCTGAGCTGACCGGCGGCGTCACACGGCGCGGGGCGCGCGCACCCCTCCGCTACAGTGACGGGGGGCTGCCGACGCCCCCGCCTCGGTGCCCGCTCCGTCCCCTCTCCGAAGGAAGCGCCTCTCGTGACAAAGCCGGTCGTCCTGATCGCCGAAGAACTCTCGCCCGCCACCGTGGACGCGCTCGGTCCCGACTTCGAGATCCGCTCCGTGGACGGCACCGACCGCCCGGCGCTGCTCGAGGCCCTCGCCACGGCGCACGCGATCCTCGTGCGCTCCGCGACGCAGGTCGACGCGGAGGCGATCGCCGCGGCCCCCTCGCTCCAGGTGATCGCCCGCGCCGGTGTGGGTCTGGACAACGTCGACATCACCGCCGCGACCGCCGCGGGGGTCATGGTCGTGAACGCACCGACCTCGAACATCATCTCGGCCGCCGAGCTCACCGTCGGTCACATCCTGAGCCTCGCCCGCCACATCCCCGCCGCTCACAGCGCGCTCGCGCAGGGCCTCTGGAAGCGCTCGAAGTACACGGGCGTCGAGCTCTACGAGAAGACCGTCGGCATCATCGGCCTCGGCCGCATCGGCGCGCTGATCACCGCGCGCCTGCAGGCCTTCGGCGTGAACGTCGTCGCCTACGACCCCTACGTGACCAGCGCCCGCGCGCAGCAGCTCGGCGTCACGCTCCTCTCCCTGGAGGAGCTGCTGGCCGAGAGCGACTTCATCACGATCCACATGCCGAGGACCCCCGAGACGACGGGCATGATCTCGGACGATCAGCTGGCGCTGATGAAGCCGTCGGCGTTCATCGTGAACGTGGCCCGCGGCGGCCTCATCGACGAGGACGCGCTGCACCGCGCGCTCGTCGCGAAGACCATCGCCGGCGCCGGACTCGATGTGTTCGTGAAGGAGCCGCCGACCGGATCGCCGCTGCTCGCCCTCGAGAACGTGGTCGTCACTCCGCACCTCGGGGCCTCGACCGACGAGGCGCAGGAGAAGGCCGGCGTCTCGGTCGCCCGCTCGGTGCGCCTGGCGCTCTCGGGCGAGCTCGTGCCGGACGCCGTGAACGTCGCCGGCGGCGTGATCGACGAGTACGTGCGCCCCGGCATCCCGCTGGTCGAGAAGCTCGGCCAGGTCTTCTCGGGCCTCGCGGACTCGCCGGTCACCTCCATCGACGTCGAGGTGCGCGGCGAGCTCGCCGGCTACGACGTGAAGGTCCTCAAGCTGGCGGCTCTCAAGGGCGTGTTCACCAACGTGGTCTCGGAGACGGTGTCCTACGTCAACGCGCCGGTGCTCGCGGAGCAGCGCGGCATCGAGGTGCGCCTGATCACGGAGCCGGTGTCGGACGAGTACCGCAACGTGATCACGCTGCGCGGCGCGCTCTCGGACGGCTCGCAGATCTCGGTCTCGGGCACGCTGACCGGCACCAAGCAGGTCGAGAAGATCGTCGCGATCAACGGCTACGACGTCGAGGTCCCCCTCGCGAAGCACCTCGTCGTCATGAGCTACGTCGACCGCCCCGGGATCGTCGCGGTCTACGGCCGCGAGTTCGGCGACGCCGCGGTCAACATCGCGGGCATGCAGATCGCGCGCACCGAGGCGGGCGGCAAGGCGCTCTCGGTGATCACCATCGACTCTCCCGCCCCCGACGGCCTGCTCGAGAAGGTCCGCGTCGCGATCGACGCCGACCTCATGCAGGAGATCGACATCACCGAGCAGTGAGCACGCGGCGGTTCGCTCAGGTCGACGTCTTCGGCGCCGCGCCGTTCCGGGGCAACCCGGTGGCGGTCGTCGTCGACGGCGACGGCGTGGGCGACGCCGCGATGGCGGAGTTCGCGCGCTGGACGAACCTGTCCGAGACGACCTTCCTCCTCCGCCCGAGCGACCCCGCGGCCGACTACCGGCTGCGGATCTTCACGCCGGGCGGGGAGCTGCCCTTCGCCGGGCACCCGACCCTCGGGAGCGCGCACGCCTGGCTCGCGGCCGGAGGGACGGCCCGCGCGGCGGGGGAGCTCGTGCAGGAGTGCGCCGCGGGTCTCGTCCGACTGCGGGTGACGGAGGAGGGCATCGCCTTCGCCGCCCCGCCCCGCCGGCGGACCGGACCGGTCGACGAGGCGACGCTCGAGCGGGTGGCCGCGGCTCTGCGGATCCCGCGCGCGGAGATCCTCGACCACGAGTGGGTCGACAACGGTCCCGGCTGGCTGGCCGTGCGGCTCGCGTCGGCGGAGCAGGTCCTCGCGCTGCGGCCGGACCAGGCTCTCCTCGCCGGGCTCCCCGTCGGCGTCGTGGGCGAGCATCCGGCGGGAGGCGAGTGCGCGGTCGAGGTGCGGGCGTTCATCCCCGACGCCGGCGTGTCCGAGGACCCGGTGACGGGGAGCCTCAACGCGGGGATCGCCCAGTGGCTGATCGGCAGCGGCGTGCTGCGCGAGCGCTACACGGCCGCCCAGGGGGCGGCGCTGGGCCGAGCCGGGCGCGTGCGCGTCGAGAGCACGGACGGCGCGATCTGGATCGGCGGCGCGACGGTGACCCTGATCGACGGGGTCGTCGAGCTGTAGCGGGTCCGCCGGGGGCGGCGCCACTCAGCTCCCGAGGAGTCGCTGGACGACCGCGAGGACGTCCTCGGCCTCGCCGCGCGACGGCGAGCCCGTGGGGAGCAGGGCGGAGTTGTAGTAGAGCCCGTCGCTCATCAGGACGATCGCCCGGGCGACGAGCGGGTCGCCCACGGCGTCGGCGACCACCTCGTTCCAGCTGTCGTGGATCCGCGCGAGGCCGCCGCTGGCGCGCTCGTCGTGCCCCTGCGCGATGCGCGACACGGCGAGGATCGTGCGGTCGAAGGCCGAGTCGGCGGCGAAGGAGGTGCGCAGCAGGTAGGCGACCACGCCCTCGGGAGCGGCGAGGCTCTGCGCGACGTCCGCCTCCCGCCGCGCGTCGAGGCGCTGCAGGAGCCCGTCGACGAGGGCGTCCTTCGAGGGGAAGTGGTAGAGCAGCCCGCCCTTGGAGACTCCGGCCTCGCGGGCGACGGCGTCGAGGGTCGCGGCGCGCTCGCCCTGCTCGATGAGGAGCTGCTCGAACGCGTCGAGGACGCGGTCGCGGGCGGGGGCAGGAGGCACGGCGACCATCCTACGGCGGATCAGTGGCGACTGTACCGGCTGGACGGTATACTCTCTCCGTTCTCCTCTGAAAGGTCGTCCCCGTGTCCGCGCGCACCGCTCCCGTCTCCACCCACGACACCGCCGGCGCCGCCGACCGGGTCGGGCGACGCGCCTGGGTGGCGCTCGCGGTGCTGATGCTCCCGGTGCTGCTGGTCTCGGTCGACAACACGGTGCTGAACTTCGCGCTCCCCTCGATCGCCGAGGATCTGGGCCCCTCCGGCACCGAGCTGCTGTGGATCGTCGACGCCTACCCGCTGGTGCTCGCGGGCCTGCTGGTGGCGATGGGCAGCCTCGGCGACCGCGTCGGGCGGCGGCGCCTCCTGCTGGTCGGCGCGGTCGGCTTCGCCGCCGTCTCGGTCGTGGCCGCGTTCGCTCCCACCGCCGCGGCGCTCATCGGCGCCCGTGCGGCACTGGGCTTCTTCGGCGCGATGCTGATGCCCTCGACGCTCTCGCTCCTGCGCAGCGTCTTCCCCGACCGCGACCAGCGCCGCCTCGCGATCGCCATCTGGGCGACCGGCTTCGCCGTGGGCTCGGGCACCGGCCCGCTGGTCGGCGGCGTGCTGCTCGAGCACTTCCCCTGGGGGTCGGTGTTCCTGCTCGCGGTGCCCGTGCTGCTCCCGCTGGTCGTCCTGGTGCCGATCCTGGTGCCGGAGTCGCGCGACCCGCAGCCCGGCCCGGTCGACGTGGTCAGCATCCTGCTGTCGCTGGCGACCATGGCGCCGGTCGTCTACGCGGTGAAGTCCTTCGCCGAGCACGGGATCGACGCGGTCGGCGTCGCGGCGCTCGTCGTGGGCGTCGTCTCGGGAGTTCTGTTCGTCCGCCGCCAGCAGCGCCGGGCCTCGCCGATGCTCGATCTCTCGCTCTTCCGCCGCGGCTCGTTCAGTGCGGCGATCGTGGTCAACCTCCTCAGCGTCACCGCGCTGGTCGGCGGGCTCTTCTTCCTCTCGCAGCACCTGCAGCTCGTGGTCGGGCTCTCGCCCCTGGAGGCGGGCCTCGTGCTCGTGCCGGGCCTCGCCGTGATGATCCTGGCCGGGCTCGGCGTGGTGCCGATCGCGCGCCGCGTCGCTCCGCGCCTCGTCGTCCCGGCCGGACTGCTGGTCTCGGCCGTCGGGTACATCCTGCTGGCCCTCGGCAGCGGGGCGCCCGGAGGAGCGTCCGCGCTCACCGTCGCCGTCGCCTTCGCGTTCCTCGGCCTGGGCATCGGTGCGGCCGAGACGGTGTCGAACGAGCTGATCCTGGCTAACGCGCCCGCCGACAAGGCCGGTGCGGCCTCCGCCGTCTCCGAGACCGCCTACGAGCTCGGTGCCGTCCTCGGCACCGCGACGCTCGGCACGGTCCTCACCGCCGTGTACCGCGGGGGAGTCGTGCTGCCCGAGGGCCTCGACGCCGTGCAGGCGCAGCGGGCCGGGGAGACCCTCGGCGGCGCCGTCTCGGTCGCCGGCGAGCTGCCCGCCGACTCCGCCGCGAGCCTCGTCGCGTCGGCGAGCGCGGCGTTCGACTCGGGCGTGGGCTGGTCGGCCTGGCTGGGCGTCGTCCTCGTGCTGGCCGCCGCCGCGGTCGGCGCCTGGCGCCTCCGCCGGAGCTGACGCTCCTCCTCTCCTTCCGCGGGAGGCCGCCCGGGACGCGCAGCGCCTCCCGGGCGGCCCTCGCCAGCCCGACGGGGGGGCGCGTGCCCCGGACCGCGGCGCGGGCGGGCCGCGAGTACGCTGGGGGGACTCCGACCCCGTACGCCTGAGGACCGCCATGCCCCGCACCGTGAAGCTCGCCGTCATCCCCGGAGACGGGATCGGGCCCGAGGTGACCGCCGAGGCCGTCAAGGTCCTCGACGCCGTCACCGCCGACTCCGACCTGGTGCTCGAGACGACCACCTTCTCGCTCGGCGCCGCCCGCTACCTCGAGACCGGCGACGTCCTCACCGACGAGGACCTCGCGGCGATCGCGGGGCACGACGCGATCCTCCTGGGCGCCGTCGGCGGAGCACCGGGCGACCCGCGCCTCCGGGACGCGAACATCGAGCGCGGGCTGCTCCTGCGGCTGCGCTTCGAGCTCGACCACTACGTCAACCTGCGGCCCACCCGTCTCTACGCGGGCGTCCCCTCGCCGCTCGCGGCTCCCGGCGAGGTCGACTTCGTGGTCGTCCGCGAGGGCACGGAGGGGCCCTACGTCGGCACCGGCGGCTCGATCCGGCAGGGCACCCCGCACGAGGTCGCCAACGAGGTGTCGGTCAACACCGCCTACGGCGTCGAGCGCGTCGTCCGCCACGCGTTCGAGCTCGCCCGCACGCGCCGCTCCCGGCTGACGCTCGTGCACAAGACGAACGTCCTCGTCTTCTCCGGCTCGCTCTGGAAGCGGATCGTCGACGAGGTGGGGGCCGCCTTCGAGGACGTGGCCGTCGACTACCTCCACGTGGACGCCGCAACGATCTTCCTCGTGACCGACCCTGCTAGGTTCGACGTCATCGTCACCGACAACCTCTTCGGCGACATCCTGACCGATCTGGCCGGCGCGATCAGCGGCGGCATCGGACTCGCGGCCTCGGGCAACATCAACCCCGACGGCGCGTTCCCCAGCATGTTCGAGCCGGTCCACGGATCCGCGCCCGACATCGCCGGACGGCAGCTCGCCGACCCGACCGCCGCGATCCTCTCGGCGGCGATGCTGCTGGACCACCTCGGCCGGAGCGACGAGGCCGCGCGCGTCACCGCGGCCGTGACCGCCGACATCGAGTCGCGCGACGGCACCCCGCGCTCCACGGCCGCGATCGGCGACTCCGTCGTCGCCCGCCTCCGCTGATCCCCCGCAGAAGGACACCACCACGATGAGCACCGACTCCGCCCCCGCCGACCTCGCCTTCGAGGTGACCGCCGCCCCCGCGCCCCGCTCCGCCGAGGAGCGCGCCCGGATCCTCGCGAACCCCGGCTTCGGCATGCACTTCACCGACCACATGGTCGGCCTCCGCTGGACCCGCACGGACGGCTGGCACAGCGCCCGCGTCGAGCCCTACGGCCCGCTCGCGCTCGACCCCGCCGCCGCCGTCCTGCACTACGCGCAGGAGATCTTCGAGGGGATGAAGGCCTACCGCCACGAGGACGGCTCCGTCTGGACCTTCCGCCCGGAGGCGAACGCGCGCCGCCTGCAGCGCTCGGCCCGCCGCCTCGCGCTGCCGGAGCTCCCGACGGACCTCTTCGTCGAGTCGCTGCGGCAGCTGATCGCGGTCGACGGCGACTGGGTCCCCTCGGAACCGGAGACCAGCCTCTACCTGCGCCCGTTCATGTTCGCGCAGGAGGCGTTCCTCGGCGTGCGCGCGGCCGAGGACGTCGGCTACTACGTGATCGCCAGCCCCGCCGGCGCCTACTTCTCGGGCGGGGTCGCCCCCGTGTCGATCTGGCTCTCCACCTCCTACGCCCGGGCGGGCAAGGGCGGCACGGGAGCGGCGAAGACGGGCGGCAACTACGCCTCCTCCCTCCTTCCGCAGCAGGAGGCCTACAGCCACGGCTGCGCGCAGGTCCTCTTCCTCGACTCGCAGGAGTCGCAGTGGATCGAGGAGCTCGGCGGCATGAACGTGGTGCTGGTGAAGAAGGACGGCACGCTGGTCACCCCGGAATCGGACTCGATCCTCGAGGGCATCACGCGCGACAGCGTCCTGCAGCTCGCCGAGGACCGCGGCCACCGCGTCGAGCGGCGCCGCGTGAGCATCGACGAGTGGCGCGACGGAGTGGCCTCCGGCGACGTGGTCGAGGTGTTCGCCTGCGGGACCGCCGCCGTGATCACCCCGATCGCCGAGCTCAAGGGCGAGGGCTTCTCCGTCGGCCGCGAGAGCGCGCCCGCCGGGGAGCTCACGATGTCGCTCCGCGAGGAGCTGACCGGCATCCAGTACGGACGCCGCGAGGACACGCACGGATGGATGACGAGGCTGGACGCATGAAGATCGCACGATTCGCCACGCAGCGCGACGGGGACAACGGGGGAGCGATCCACTTCGGGATCGTGGACGAGGACGACCTGGTCGTGCTCGCCGGCGACCCGATGTTCGCCGGGTTCGACACCACGGGGGAGCGCATCCCGATCGCGGAGGCGAAGCTCCTCGCGCCGGTGATCCCGCGCTCCAAGATCGTCGGCATCGGGAAGAACTACGCCGACCACGCGGCCGAGATGGGCGGCGAAGCCCCGGCGGAGCCGCTGGTGTTCCTCAAGCCGAACACGTCGGTCATCGGCCCGGACGAGGCGATCGTCCTCCCCGAGGACAGCCAGCAGGTGGAGTTCGAGGGCGAGCTGGCGATCGTGATCGGCGCCGTGGCCCGCAACGTCCGCGCGGAGGACTACGAGGACGTGGTCTTCGGGTACACGATCGCCAACGACGTCACCGCACGCGACCTCCAGCGCTCCGACGGCCAGTGGGCGCGGGCGAAGGGCTACGACACCTTCTGCCCGCTCGGACCGGTCATCGAGACCGAGTTCGTCTGGAACGAGAGCGCGATCGAGACCCGCGTCAACGGGCGCGTGCAGCAGTCGGGCAGCACCGGCGACATGATCCACGGGGTGCCCGAGCTCGTGGCCTACGTCTCGCGCATCTTCACGCTGCTCCCCGGGGACGTGATCCTCACCGGGACGCCCGCCGGCGTCGGGCCGATCGCGAACGGGGACACCGTCGCGGTGGACGTCGAGGGCATCGGCACGCTGTTCAACCCGGTGGTCGTCCGGCGCTGAGCCCGGGCCCTCCTCCGCGGAGGGACGAGCGCCTCCGGCCCGCAAGGATCCTCGGATCCGGCGGGCCGGACGCATCCGAGCGGGACGTCAGTCGGCGCTCGCCGGGTCGCTGCCGACCGCGCCCTCGGTCTCGTCCGGCAGGTCGGCGTCGCCGGAGACGGTGTCCCCTCCGCTGCCGCCGTCGGTCACGGCGTCCGTGACACCGCGGTCGATCGCGGTGCCCCCGGGAGCGGCCCCCGCTGCGGAGGCGTCGGCCGCGTCCTCGCCGGGCAGCACCGTCTGCGCGCCGACGGTGTTCGGGGCGGCGTCGCCGCCGGATCCGGGAGGGTCCTCGTTCACGTTCTGGTCGGCCATGTCGGCTCCTCTCGTCGGGGCTCCAGCCCAGCACGCGACGGGCCCCTCCGCAGGACGTTGACAGCGCGGGGGCGAGGGGGCAGAGGCGGGCCGTGAGGCCGGGCGACGCGCCTTCACCGTGCTCCCCGGCGCTGTCAAGCGGACTGCCTCCGGGGCCGTCTGGTCGTAGCGTCGAGCTATGAACTCCTCCCGCACCGACTCCGTCAGCCGCATCGCCCGGGAGGACTTCGGCTGGTCGTCGCTGCTCCCCGGTCAGCGCGAGGCGATCGAGTCGGCGGCCTCCGGGCGCGATACGCTGCTGGTGCTGGCGACGGGCGGCGGCAAGTCCGCGGTCTACCAGATCGCCGGAGCCGAGCGCGGCGGCGTCGTCCTGGTCGTCTCCCCGCTCGTCGCCCTGCAGGCCGACCAGCTCGCCGCGATCGAGGCGGCTCCGGCGGCCCCGCCCGCCGTCGCGATCAACTCCTCCCAGGGCGCCGCGGCCGTCGCCCGCGCCTGGGACCGGATCGACGAGGGCGGCCCGCTCTACGTGCTCCTGGCGCCCGAGCAGCTCGCCAAGCCCGAGAACGTGGCGCGTCTGGCGGCCGCGGGAGTGTCGCTCCTGGTCGTCGACGAGGCGCACTGCGTCTCCTCCTGGGGCCACGACTTCCGCCCCGACTACCTCCGCCTGGCCGATGTGCGCGGCGAGCTCGGAGACCCGCCGGTGCTCGCGATGACCGCCACCGCCTCCGGGCCGGTGCGCGACGAGATCATCGAGCGCCTCCGGATGACCGACCCCGAGATCCAGGTGCACGGCGTCGACCGTCCGGAGATCCGGCTGGTGGTGCACCGCCACGAGAGCGAGAACGAGAAGCGCGCCGCCGTGGTCGAGGAGGCGCGCAGCTGGACGGCTCCGGGCCTGGTCTACGTCGCCACCCGCAAGGAGACGGAGGCCTACGCGGCCGACATCGCGGCGGAGGGGCGCCGGGTCGCGGCGTACCACGCCGGACTCAAGGTGTCCGAGCGCAAGGTCGTGCACGAGCAGTGGCGCGCCGGCGAGCTCGACGTCGTCGTCGCGACCTCGGCCTTCGGGATGGGCATCGACCGGGCCGACGTCCGCTTCGTGCTGCACGCGACGACCACCGAGTCGCTCGACGCGTACTACCAGGAGATCGGCCGCGCGGGCCGCGACGGCGAGCCGGCGACGGGCGCGCTGCACTACCGCGCCGAGGACCTGGGTCTCCGCCGCTTCTTCGCCAAGCGCTCGGTCGACAAGGCCGCGCTGCGCGTGATCTGGGCGGCCGTCTCGGAGCAGCCGGGGCTCGACTCCGCGGCTCTCGCGAAGGAGCTGGGGAAGCCGGCCCGCACGATCGCCCGGATCGTCAACGATCTCGCGGACGCGGGGCTGGTGGAGACCGGGTCCGGTCTGCGCGCGACGCGCGAGGCCTCGGGCGACGAGGTCGTGCACGCGGTGAAGGAGGCTCTGGCCTCCCGCGAGCGGATCGCGGAGTCGCGCCTGTCGATGATGCGCGCGTACGCGGAGACCAGCCAGTGCCGCCGCCGGGTCCTGCTGGACTACTTCGGCGTGGAGTCGGCCGAGTGGTGCGGCAACTGCGACGGCTGCGAGCGGCACGAGGCGAGCGGCGAGACCGAGGAGGCGCCCGTGGACGCCCCTCTGAGCGTCGACGAGTCGGTGGAGCACCGCGAGTGGGGCGCCGGCACCGTGATGAGCGTGGAGGCCGACCGGGCGACGATCTTCTTCGAGTCCGAGGGCTACAAGGTGCTGTCGTTCCAGGCGCTCGAGTCCGGCGTCCTGCGCGAGCGCGAGCACGCCTCCGCCTGACCCCGGCTCTCCGCGTCGGCCGATCGCCGCTCGCGGGACGCCGCTCCGGTACGGCAGGCACGGCGTGCCGTGCACCGGAGCGGCGTCCCGCGGAGGGGGTCAGACCTTCGAGACGGCCGAGCTCACGTCGGTGGGCTTCTCGTAGTCGCCGTCCGGGATCGCACGGAGGGCCTCGAGGACGTCGCCGTCCGCGCCCTCCTTCTCCGCGGTCTCGACGATCGTGTCCTTCGAGGCGGGGTAGTCGATGCCCGAGAGGTACTTCTGGATCTGGATCGGGTTGGGTGCGTCCATCGTGCTGTCCTTTCGTCGCCTTGCTGAGTGTTACGAGTGCTCTTCGGCGAAGAGCCGGTCGAAGGCGTCGACGCGCCGGTCGGTGACCGTCGTGGGCGTCTCGAGGTGCACGGCGCCGCTGGGCACGAGGCCCGCGCCGCCGAAGCGCTCCATGACGCGCCACTGCGCGGCGACGTCCTCACCGCTGTGCTCCGGGGGCAGCTGCTCCCAGAAGTCGAAGCCGCCGACGGCCAGGAGGGCGTCGCGGCGGTAGAGGACGCACGCGCCCAGCCAGGCGACCCGGTACGCGCGCCAGGCGCCCTCCGGGACGTCGAGGCGGGCGGCGACGTGCGTGAGATTCGCCGCGTTGTGCAGCGGCCAGCGCTCGAACTCAGGGGTTCCGCGCCGCACCCGCTCGGGCTCCACGCGCTCCTCCCAGGTCTCGAACGACTCGGTCTCGTGCGGGCGCACGTCCTCGAGGTAGGACAGGCCCTGCACCGCGGAGCCGACGAAGCCGCAGTCGAGGCGCTCGAGGGCCTCGTGCAGCCGCGAGAGCGTGCCCGGCTCGAGCCACACGTCGTCGTCGAGGAAGAGGACGGCCGGGGCGGTGGCGAGGGAGAGGAGGTAGTGCCTCTGCTCCGCGAGCCCGCGCCGGGGCAGGTGCCGGCGCACCACCGGAGCCCGGCCCTGCGCCTCCAGCACGCGCAGCATCGCGAGGATCGTCGGGTCGCTCTCGGCGACCGCGTCGTCGGACTGGTCGCTCACGATCACGCGGAAGGGCGGGTCGTCCTGGGCGGCGAGTCCGGCGAGCGTGGCGGCGAGCTCGGCACGGCGGCCGACCGTCGGCACCAGTACGTCGATCAGCGGCTGCCGGGGAGCCTCCGGGACCCCCCAGCGCCCGGACCACCGGCGGCTGGTCACGGCGCGGTCGATCGGATGCGCTGGACCATCTCGGTCGTGGAGTGCTCCGAGACGTAGCCGACCGTGGTGACGACGCCCCCGTAGGAGCGGACGACGGCCGCCTCCGCGAGCATGTCGGGGTTGTAGTCCCCGCCCTTCACGTAGACGTCGGGCTGCACGCGCTCGAGCAGCGGGATGGGGGTGTCTCCGCCGAAGAGAGTCACGTAGTCGACGCAGCCCAGCTCGGCGATCACACCCGCGCGGTCGCCCTCCGGGTTGATCGGCCGTCCCTCGCCCTTCAGCCGCCGGACGGAGTCGTCGTCGTTCACCGCGACCACGAGCACGTCGCCGAGCTCGCGGGCCTGGCGGAGGTAGGCGGTGTGGCCGCGGTGCAGGACGTCGAAGCAGCCGTTGGTGAACACCACGCGGCGACCGCGGCGCGACTGCTCCGCGAGGACCTCGACGAGGGCGTCCTCGCCGAGCACGACGGCGCCGGGAGCGGCGAGGGAGGCGAGCAGGTCGTCGCCCGAGCAGACGGAGGTACCGGGGCGCTGCACGACCACGTCGGCGGCGGCCTGCGCCAGATCGACCGCGGTGGCCAGGGAGCGGCCGGCGGCGAGGGCGAGGGTGGCGGTCGCGGCGAAGGTGTCGCCGGCACCGGACGCCTGCTTCTCCTCCGCAGGCTGAGCGAAGGTGCGGCTGACCGTGCCGTCGGCGTCGAGGGCGGTGGAGCCGTCCCGGTCGAGGGTGACCACGACGTGCCGGGCGCCCGAGCGGGCGCGCAGGTCGTCCGCCGCGTCGCGCACGGCGGCGGCCCGCTCCGTCCCGCGGCCGAGGGAACCGCCGAGCAGCCGCTCCGCCTCCTTGGCGTTCGGGGTGACGAGGTCCGGCCGGGCGAAGGCCCAGTCGGCGAGCTCGTGCGCGTCGATCACGAGGAGGCCGGGGCGCCCGACGGCGAGCAGGCGCTCGACGGCCTCGCGGAGGATCCCCGAGCCGTAGTCGCAGACCAGGACGGCGTCGGCGCCCGCGGCGGCCTCGGCGGCGGCACCGGCGAGCAGGGCCAGCTCGTCGTCGGCCGGGCGGTGCGGGCCGGAGTCGACGCGCAGCATCACGCTGTCGCCGCCGACCACGCGGGTCTTGATCGTCGTCGCGGCGCCGGTGCGGACGACCCGGGAGGTGTCCAGGCCGGCCCGCTCGAGCGCGCGCACGAGCCGGTCGCCCTCGGAGTCGCGACCGGCCACGCCGACCGTGCGGACGACGGCGCCCAGCGCGCGCAGGTTGGCGGCGGTGTTGGCGGCCCCGCCCGCGACGTCGACGACGTCCTCGAGCCGCAGGACCGGCGCGGGCGCCTCCCGCGTGACGCGCTCCGCCTCGCCGAGCCACCAGGAGTCGAGGATGAGGTCCCCGATCACGGCGACGACGGGCGGGCGCTCGTGGACGTGCGCCAGGAGGGCGCTCGCCCGCTGGAGCGCCGAGCCCTCGAGGCTCATCGCGCGCCTCCCGGCAGGACGGGCAGGCCGAAGTGCACGACCGTGGTGGTGGTCATCTCGTCGAGCAGCTCCGGGCCGTAGCCGAAGCCGGAGCCGGATGCTCCGCGGGGCTGGGCGCTGCCGCCCGGCGCTCCTCCGAAGACGCCGTTGACCTTGACGGTGCCGACCGGCAGCGTCGCCGCGGCGCGGTGCGCGTGCTCCATGTCGGCGGTGAGGATCGAGGCGGCCAGGCCGTAGGGGCTCGCGGCGGCCAGGTCCAGGCCCTCGTCGAAGGAGTCGACGACGCGGATCGGCGCGACGGGCCCGAAGGTCTCCTCCGTCATCACCAGCATCGACTCGGTGCAGTCGGCCAGGACGGTCGCGGGGTAGAAGGTGCCGTCCCCGGGAGTGCCGCCGGTGAGGGCGCGCGCGCCGCTGCCGAGCGCCTCCGTGACGTGCTCGTGGACGGCGTCGCGCATGCGGGCGTCGACGAGGCGGGGGAGTGGGCCCGCGCTCCAGCGGTCGGCCTCGGCGACCAGCGCCGCCGTGAACGCCTCGGCGATGTCGCGGTGCACGTAGATCCGCTCGACGGAGGTGCAGATCTGGCCGGCGTTGGCGAAGGCGCCCAGGGCGGCCTGCTCGGCGGCCCAGACCGGGTCGACGTCGCGGTCGACGACGAGCGCGTCGTTGCCGCCGTTCTCGAGGATCACGTGCGCGCCGGTGACGGCGGCGACCCGGGCGAGCGCGCGGCCGGTGGCGGTCGAGCCGACGTGGGCGAGGATATCGACGCCCTCGGTGCGCGCCAGCTCGTCGCCGACCGCCCCGTCGCCCTCGACCAGGGTCAGCACGCCCTCGGGCAGCGCCTCGGCGAGGATGCTCGTGAAGAGGGCGCCCGTGCCCGGGCTGCGCTCGCTCGGCTTGTGCACGACGACGTCCCCGGAGACGATCGCGGCGCCCAGGAGGCCCGCGGCGACGGCGACCGGGTCGTTCCACGGAGTGAGGGCGAGCACGACACCGCGCGGGTGCGGCAGGGCGAGATCGACGTTGAGGGCCCCTCCGCGCAGGCTCCTCCCGCGGTGCAGCGGGCCGAGCTCGGCGTACTGGAGCAGCGTGTCGACACCGGCGCGGACGCCGCCCAGGGCGTCGCCGGCGGGCTTGCCCGTCTCCTGCGTGTTGAGGTCGGCGAGCTCCTGCTCGCGCTCGGCCACGCGGTGGGCGGCGGCACGGAGCAGGGCGCCGCGCTCGGCGGGCGCGGTGGCGGCCCACGCGGGGAACGCGGTCCGCGCGCGGCGGACGGCGTCGGCGGCGGTCGTGGCGGGGGTCGTGATGTCGATGGTCACGGTCACCTCTCGGTCGGGGGCGCCCGCGGAGTGGCGGACGCATCCGTCCGGTACCCGGGTGGTGCGCGCCTAGACACGCCGCCTCCGGAATCCGCCCCCGGATCGGCGACGGGCTCGCCCCCGATCCGGTTTCGGATCGGCCCCGGCGGGGAAGTGGAGGAGTGCACCGTCCCCGGAGCGGCGCCCGCGCGCCCTCCGCACCTGAGAGGAACCCGTCGTGGTCGCCATCGCCCCCCTCCGAGAGCCTTTCGCCGGAGTCGAGAGGATCGCCGTCCTGCGCGGCGGCGGACTCGGCGACCTGCTGTTCGCGCTGCCCGCCGTCGACGCGCTCGCGGGCGCGTACCCCGGCGCCGAGATCACCCTGCTCGGGACGCCTGCGCACCGGGTCCTGCTTTCGGGCGTCGAGTCGCCGATCGCCGACGTCGAGATCCTGCCGGTGGCGCAGGGCGTCCGTGACGGCGAAGGGGAGGACCCCCGCGTCGTCGAGGACTTCACCGAGCGGATGCGCGCCCGCCGCTTCGACCTGGCCGTGCAGCTCCACGGCGGCGGGCGCTACTCCAATCCGTTCCTCCGGCGGCTCGGAGCGCGCCACACGATCGGCTCGCGCACCGACGACGCCGCGGAGCTCGAGCGGACGATCCCCTACGTCTACTACCAGCACGAGATGCTGCGGGCGCTCGAGATCGTCGGGCTGGCCGGGGCCGGAGCCGTCCGCCTGGAGCCCGTCCTGCCGGTCGACCCGGAGCGCCGCGACCGCCTGGCCGCGGCCCTGCCCGCGGGCGGCCCGCTCGTGCTGATCCACCCCGGAGCGACCGATGTCCGCCGCCGCTGGCCGAGTGCGTCGTTCGCCGAGGTGGCGACCGCTCTCCTCGCCGACGGGGCGCGAGTGCTGGTGGTGGGAGACGCCTCCGATGTGCCCGCCGCCGACGAGATCGTCGCCGGAGCGCCGGGAGCGGTCTCCTGGGCGGGCGTCGTGGACCTCCCGGACCTCGCTCCGCTGCTCTCGCTCGCCGACCTCGTGCTCGGCAACGACTCCGGCCCCCGCCACCTCGCCGCCGCGGTCGGTGCTCCGACGGTCGGCATCTTCTGGGTGGGCAACGCGATCAACGCGCAGCCCCTCGGACGGCAGCGCCACCGGGTGCAGCTGAGCTGGACCACCCGCTGCCCGGTCTGCGGCATCGACGTGACGCAGGTGGGCTGGACCGCTCCGCGCTGCGAGCACGAGCTCACCTTCGTCGACGACGTGCCGGTCGACCGCGTGCTCGAGGACGTCCGCGGAGTGCTCGCCTCCACCCGCTGAACCGCGAGATGCCACCTGTGGTGCTCGACATCGGCGTGTCGGCGTCACAGGTGGCATCTCGCAGCAGGGGGGATCCCGGGGTCCGCGTCAGCGGATCACGGCCAGGACGGCTCCTCCTCGTGCGTGATGACGAGCTCGCGGACCTCGCAGCCGCGCGGCTGGCCGAGGACGAACATGACGGCGTTCGCCACGTTCTCCGGATCGTTCAGCAGCGCGTCCGGACCCGGCTTGTACTGCTCGTCGCGGTCGTCGAAGAAGCGCGTCTTCATGCCCGACGGGATCAGCGTGGTCACGCCGATCTCGCCCTTGGTCTCGGCCGCGAGCGCGCGGGTGAAGCCGAGCACGCCGAACTTCGAGGCGCAGTACGCGGTCGCGTCCGAGACGGCCTTGATCGCGAGCGAGGAGGCGACGGTGACGACGCGGCCGTGGGTCTCGGTGAGGAAGGGCAGGGCCGCCCGGACGACGGCCGCGGTGCCGAGGAGGTTGACGGAGATGACGCGCTCCCACTCCTCCGGCTCCACGTCCACGAGGCGGCCGCAGCGGTCGATGCCGGCCGCGGTCACGACGGCGTCGAGCCCGCCGTGCTCGCGGGCGATCTCGACGACCGCCTTCTCGGCCTCGCGGGTCTTCGCGACGTCGACCTGGTAGGCGGCGACGCCCTCCTTCACCGACGAGACGTCGCGGTCGAGCACGATCGGGGTGCCGCCGGCGGCGGTGACCGCGGCGGCGACGGCCGCACCGAGCCCGGAGGCTCCTCCGGTGATCAGGACGCGGCCGATGGGGGTGGGAGTGGTGCTCATGGTTTCCTTCCGGGGGTGGTCTGCGGGCCTTGTGGGCCGCGGGTCAGCCGACGCGCGCGAGCGCGGCGGCGAGATGGGTGGTCGAGCGGCCCGGGTGGTACGGCACGGTCAGGACCCGGCCGCCCCACTCCGCCACCGTCGCCGTCTCGGGGAGGGACTCGGCGGAGTAGTCGCCGCCCTTCACCCAGACGTCGGGGCGGATGCGGCGCAGCGCCTCGTCCGGCGTGTCCTCGCCGAAGACCAGCACGGCGTCGACGCACTCGAGCGCGAGCAGCAGGTCGACGCGGTCGTCCTCGGGGATGATCGGCCGCGCCGCGCCCTTGAGGCGCCGGACGGAGTCGTCCGAGTTCAGGCAGACGATCAGGCAGTCGCCGAGAGCGCGTGCGGCGGAGAGGGTGCGGGCGTGGCCGGCGTGGAGCAGGTCGAAGCAGCCGCCCGTCGCGACCACCGTTCCTCCTGCCGCGCGGACGGACTCGGCGACGCGCAGGGCGTCCACCCCGCCGCCGTGGAGGGGTGCGGGGTCGGCGGGAGCGGAGAGGGAGGCGACCCCTCCCGCGAGGAGGTAGGCGCCGGCTGCGGCGACCGCCGCCTGCACCGCCTCAGACGTGCTCGCACCCTCGGCGAGGGCGACGGCGGCGGAGGCGGCGAACCGGTCGCCCGCGCCGCACGGGTCGGTGGGCGGCACGGCGACGGCCGGTGCGACGACCGGGACGCCGGCGCCGCGTGAGCGCAGCAGGGCGCCGGAGGATCCCATCGTCACGGTGACCGCGCCGCAGCCCCAGCGCTCGAGGAGGGTGGTCGCGGCGGACTCGGCGCGCGTCACTCCGCGGCCGACGGCTCCCGAGAAGGCGGTGGCCTCGGCCAGGTTCGGGGTGGCGAGGGAGGTGGCGGCGACCGGCTGCGAGCCCCGCGGGTGCGGATCCCACACCAGCGGCACGGTGAGCGCGTCGAGCGCCGTGCGGAGCGACGGCTCCTCGGTCAGGCGGCGGCCGTAGTCGGCGACGATCACGGCGTCGGCGTCGGCGAGCGCGGCGAGCATCGCGTCGGTGACGCCGGGGACGGGCGGCGTCTCGCAGCCGCGGTCGATCCGCACGACGGCCTGGCCGGAGGCGGCGACGCGGGTCTTCACCGGCGTCGGCGCTCCCGAGAGCCCAGCGACCAGGCGGACGCCGGACAGCTCGGCGCGCAGCTCCGCCACGTCCGGATCCGAGTCCTCGGCGAGCGCGGTCACCAGCGTCACCTCGTGCCCGTCGCGGGCGAGCATCCGGGCGACGAGTCCGGCACCGCCGGCGCGGGCACTGCGGGCCGACACGTCGACCACGGGGACGGGGGCGTCCGGGCTCAGCCGCTCGGCGGGTCCGGAGAGGTCGACGTCGAGCATCACGTCGCCGACGACGACGAGGCGCAGGCGGCTCACGAGGCGGCCGCCGTCCGTGCGCGGATCCGGTGCTCGAAGGCCCGGCAGAGCGCGTGCACGAGCACCAGCTGCGCCTCCTGCACATTGGAGCCGTGGCCCTCGAGGGCGATCGCCTCGTCGCAGAGCTCGGTGAGCGGGTTCGGCCCCTCGCCGGTCAGCGCCCACGACCGGGCGCCCGCCGCACGGGCGGCCTCCGCGGCGTGGAGGAGGTTCGCGCTGCGTCCGCTGGTGGAGAGCAGGACCACGACGTCGCCCGCCCGGGCGTGCGCGGTGACCTGGCGCGAGAACACGTGGTCGAAGCCGTAGTCGTTGCCGATCGCGGTCAGGCTCGACGTCTCGGCGTGCAGCGAGATGGCGGAGAAGGGGACGCGGTCGCCGTCGAAGCGGCCGACGAGCTCGGCGGTGAGGTGCTGCGCCTCCGCCGCGGAGCCGCCGTTGCCCGCGGCGAGCAGGCGCGCGCCGGAGTGCAGGCGGTCGGCGAGCTCGACGCCCCAGGCGGCGATCCTGTCGGAGTGGCGCTCCAGCTGCGCGACCGCGTCGAGCGCGCGCGCCACGTGGTCGTCGACGAGGCGCCGGGCGGCGTCGGCCGGGGTGTCCAGAACGGTGTCGATGGTCGCGGTGTCGATGGTCATCGTCGCGGAGCCGCCTTCCGGGTGGTGGGGGATGAGGGTGCGCTCGTGGCGCCGGTGAGGAGCGACTCGTCGCCGAGGCCGGCGAGGGTCGTGACGTAGGCGCGCTCGGTGTCGGCGGCGACGCGGTCCCAGGAGTAGCGGGACTCGACGCGCTCGCGGCCGGCGGCCCCGTAGGCGCGGGCGCGGTCGGGGTCCTCCAGCAGCGAGCCGAGGGCGGCGGCCAGGGCGACCGGGTCGCGCGGAGGCACGTGGACCCCGGTGACGTCCTCGACCACGGTGTCGATCAGGCCGCCCACGGAGGAGGCGACGACCGGCACGCCGCAGGCCATCGCCTCGAGCGGAGTGATGCCGAACGGCTCGTACCAGGGCGCGCAGACCACGACGTCGGCCGAGCGGAGCATCGCGGGCATCTCGGTCTGCGAGAGCTGGCCGACGAAGTCGACACGGTCCGCGACGCCGAGGCTCTCGGCCACGCCGTGCAGCCGCTGGTACTCGGGGTCCGCCGTCAGCGCGTCGCCGGAGCCGGAGCCCCCGACCACGACGAGCTCGGCGTCATGGCCGGCCGCGACCAGGTGCGCGAGCGCCTCGATCGCGATGCCCATGCCCTTGCGCGGCACCAGGCGTCCGATGGTCATCAGCCGCGAGCGCTCGCTGCGGGGCGCGACCGGGCCCTCGACAGAGAACCGGTCGATGTCGACTCCGCAGGGCACCACCGAGATGCGCGAGGTCGGCACGCCGAGCCCCTTGAGCTCGAAAGCCTCGTCCGAGCAGGTGGCGACGACGCCGTCGGCCTTCTGACCCACTCCGGGCTCGAGCCAGGCGCGCTCCTCGGGGCTGGTGTCGAGCGCGCCCTGCTGGCGGCGCTTGACCACGCCCAGCGCGTGGAAGGTGTGGAGGACGGGCACGCGCCGACCCGTGGCTCGCTCCACCCGCTCGGAGGCGTCGAGCGCGGCGACCCCGGACATCCAGAAGTGGCTGTGCACGAGGTCCGGCCGCTCCTGCAGCCACTCCTCGGCGAGGTCGACGGCGAAGTCGCCCATGAAGGGCAGCAGCTCGTCCTTGGACACCCGGCGCGGCGGTCCGGCGTCGATGTGCACGACCTCGACTCCCGAGGTGAAGGGCACGCGCCGGGGGAGGGAGGGGTCGTCGCGGCGGGTGTAGACGACGACGCGGTGGCCGCGGCGGGCGAGCGCGTCGGCGAGCGCCGCCACGTGGACGTTCTGGCCGCCGGCGTCGACGCCGCCGAGGGTCGCCAGCGGGCTCGCGTGCTCCGAGACCATGGCGATCGTCAGCGCGGGCGCGGCGGAGAGGTGCTGCTTCATCGGGTGCTCCCTTCCAGAGCGGGCTCCGGCGACCGGCGTCCGGGGAGGTCGGCGAGGACCTCGTCCCAGTCGCGGTGGAACCGGGCGAGGCCGTAACGCGCGAGCGCGGCCTCGCGGGCGACGGCGCCGGCGCGGGCGGCGCGGTCCGGGTCCTCGACGAGCGCCCGGGCCGAGGCGACGAGGGCGTCGAGGTCGTTCGAGACCGCTCCGGCCTCGGGCGGGACGGCGCGCCCCGCCTCCGTCACGTCGAGCGCGACGACGGGCATCCCGAGGTGCATCGCCTCCAGCAGCGCGAGGCCGAGGGAGGTCCAGCGGAACGGGTGCAGGTAGACCCGGCGGCGGGCCAGGGCCGCGTGCATCGCCTGCGTGCGGACGTCGCCGAGGACCGTCACGTCCTCCAGACCCGGCAGCTCGGCGAGCCGGTCGGTCTTCATCCCGAAGACGTCCAGCGGAGCGACGGCGCCGAAGCGGGGGAGCAGGTCGGTCCCCGCGACCCGGCCCCGGCGGACGGGCTCGTTGACGACTACGCCGAAGTGCGGCAGCTCGCCGGTGTAGAGGGGACCCGGGTCGTGGATCCCGTGCTCGATCACCGTCGTCCGAGTCGATCCGGTGTCCCACATCAGGGCGTTGAAGTGGGTGACGTGGACGATCAGCAGGTCGTCGCGGTCGGCGAGCGGGTGGCGGTTGTCCGGCACGTCCCCGCGGGGGGTGTTGTGCTCCACGTAGACGGCGGGCACGTCGCGGCCGAGGCGTCGCCCGAGCAGGCGCTCGGCCTCGGCGAGCTCCTCGGGCCTCTGGAGGAGGACCGCGTCGACGTCGGCGTCGTGCAGCTCCTCGGGCGCGATCTCGACGGCGCTCGGCCAGTCGCGGCCGCCGGTGCCCAGGCCCCAGCCGTCGCGGGCCGGAGTCGTGGGGAGCAGGTAGGTGTGGGCGCCGCGGACGAAGGCGTCCGCCCAGCCGCCGTGCACGTGCCAGAGCAGGATCCTCATGCGATGGCCTCTCTCGGGGAAGTCGTGGGTCGGAGTCGGAGGGCGGCGGCGACCGCCTCCTCGGCGCTCACCCCCGCGAGGCAGGGATGGCCGGGGACGGGGCACACGCGGGCGCGCGAGCCGGCGCAGGGCGCCTCCTGGTCGCCGAGCAGCGCGACCGGGACGCCGTAGGGCGCCCAGCGCACGGCCGGGACGACCGGCGCGAAGAGGCTGACCACGGGGGTGCCGACCGCGGCGGCGAGGTGCGCGGGGCCGGTGTTGCCGCAGATCACGACCTCGGCGCCGGCCAGCACCTCGGCGGCGCCGGGGAAGTCCGTCGCCCCGCCGAGGTCGATGCCACGGGAGCCCGCGACCTCGGCCGTGAGGGAGCGCTCGCCCGGGCCGCCGGTGACGACGACGGCGAGGCCCGCGTCCGCCAGCAGCTCGACGGCGCGGGCCGCGTTCGCCGCGGGCCAGGCGCGGGCGGGGACGGCTGCCCCGGGGTGCACGACCGCGTAGGGGCCGATCCCCTCGAGAGCGGCGGGCAGCACGCCCTCGCGGCGCACGCGGAGCCGTCCGTCGTCGCCGGCGGGCAGCGCGAAGCCGGCCGCCGCCGCGATCGCGAGCGCGCGCTCCGGCTCCGGCTGGTCCTCCTCGAGGGTCTCGCCCGGGACGAGGCGCACATCGAGCAGGGCGCCCGCGAAGTCGACCGAGGCGCCCGTGATGCGGGCGACACCGGCGAGGCGGAGCAGCAGGGCCAGCGGCAGCGGCGACTGGTGGAAGGAGGTGAGGATCACGGCCTCGTCCGGCGCGAACTCCTCGACGATCGCGCGCAGCTCGTCGACGAGCTCGCCGTCGACGGGGCGGGAGGCGTCGCCGATCCACGGGCACCACCAGGTGCGGACGGAGGAGGGACCCGGCAGCAGCGCGGCCGCGGGCGCTCCCTGCGGACCGCTCAGCAGCAGCACCTCGGCGTCGGCCGCGATCGCGCGGACGGCGGGTCCGCACAGCAGGACGTCTCCCGCGCTGTCCAGGCGGGCGACGAGCACGCGGCGCTTCACTCGGCGTCCTCGTCGGGCTGCATCGCGAGCAGCAGCTCGACCGCCTCGAGGAGCGTCGCCGCCTGCAGCGGAGCGGCGTCCACCTCCTCGGCGCGGGTGATCGGAGTCGGCACCAGCACTCCACGGGCGCCGGCCGCGGCGGCGGCGCCGACGTCGGCCCCGATGTCGCCGATCACGGCGAGGGACCGTGCCGGCAGTCCCAGCTGCTCGGCGGCGCCGAGCACCATGCCGGGCCGGGGCTTCCGGCAGGAGCAGCCGTCCTCCGGGCCGTGGGGGCAGAGCATCCACACGTCGAAGCCGCCGAAGAGCTCGTCCACGCGCCGGTTCACCGCGTCGGCCTGGCCGCGGTCGATGATCCCGCGGGCGATCCCGGACTGGTTGGTGACCACGCCCACGGCCAGCCCCGCCTCGCGCGCCCGCTCGACCGCGGCGAGGGCGGTGGGCATCGGGGAGACCTGCGCCGGGTCGCCGTTGTAGGGCACGTCGACCACGAGCGTCGCATCGCGGTCGAAGAGGATCCCCCGCAGGCGCGGGGCCCTCGCGCGCTCGTCGGCGCTCCGGGAGGAGGAGTCGTTCACCTTCTCCTCGTACCCCTCGACCGGGGATGTAAACCCCCTTCCGGAGAAGTCGGTCCCTCCGGGCGCGTCGCTCGCATCTGCGGGCGGCGCGTCTGAGGTGCGCGCAGCGGGGTACGGGGACTCCGACAGGAAGGAGGCGCCGTGCGCGCTCTCACCGCCCCGGACGGGACTCCGGAGATCCTCGCGCTGCGCGCCCTCAAGCTCGGCGACCTGCTCGTCGCCGTCCCGGCGCTCAAGGCCCTGCGCCGCGGCTTCCCGGACCACCGGCTGATCATGGCGACCACGCCCTGGCTCGAGCCGATCGTCGACCTGGTCGAGGGCCTGGACGCGCTCGTGCCCACCCTCCGCGGACTCGACGACCCGCTGCCGATGGCCGCCGGCCGGGTCGAGCTCGGCGTGAACATCCACGGCAACGGCCCGGAGTCGCGGCTGCGGCTGCGCGAGATCGCGCCCGAGCGCACGCTCGAGTTCCGCGTCCCGGCGCTGGACCCGGGCGCGGGCCCGGAGGACCCGCGGCCGCTCTGGATCGACGGCGAGCTCGAGCGCGCCCGCTGGGCCCGCCTGGTGAACTCGATCGGTCTCGACGCCGACCCCGAGGACGTCGCGATCGCCGTCCCGGAGGAGCCCGCCTCGGCCCCCGGAGCCGCGGTCGTGCACATCGGGGCCTTCTACGGCTCGCGCGAGTGGCCGGAGGAGCGCTTCGCCGCGGTGGCCCGCTCCCTCACCGCCGAGGGGCACCGCGTCGTCTACACCGGGGGCGCGAACGAGGCCGACCGCGCCCGCCGCGTCGCCGAGCTCGCCGGCACGGGCGAGGTGCTGGCGGGGGAGCTCGCGCTCAGCGGGTTCGCCGCGGTCGTCGCGGCCGCCGAGGTCGTGGTGACCGTCGACACCGGAGCCGCGCACCTCGCCTCCGCGTACGGCGTCCCCTCGGTCGTGATCTTCGGTCCGGCACCGCCCGAGGCCTGGGGCCCTCCGGCCTCGGGGCCGCACGTCGTGCTGACCGACGCCTCTCTCCGCCGCGGAGACGTCTTCTCCGCCGAGCCGGACCCGGCGCTGCTCGCTGTCCAGGTCGACGACGTCCTCGCCGCCCTCGCGTCGCTCCCGTCGCGTGCCGAGGCCCACCTCAGGCGGACTTCAGCCGCGTCGCCGGTCGGACCGGAGTGACCGTGGCCACGCGGGCCCGGGGAGCGCGCGGCTGATGGCTGCGCGAGGGGGCGCCGAGCCTGTCGGCGAGCTGCGCGAGGATCCGCCGCTGCAGGCGCGAGACCTGCATCTGCGTCGTTCCCAGCGCGTCGGCGATCTGCTGCTGGGTGCGCTCCTCGACGAAGCGCATCCGCAGGAGCTCGCGCTGGCCCTCCTCGAGCTCGGCGAGGGCCTCGGCGAGCCCGTGCCGCCGGTCGATCTCGAGCAGCCGGTCGTCCTCGCCGCCGAGGGTGTCGCCCAGGCCGACGCCGCCCTCGCCCACGGTCTCGTCGAGGGAGAGCGGATGCCCCGCGAGGCGCGCGTCGGCCACCTCCGCCGCGTCCACTCCGAGGCGGCGGGCGATCTCCTGGTCGGTGGGGTGACGGCCGAGCTCCTGCGCGAGCTCGTCGGCGACGACGGCGGAGCGGCGGTGCAGCTCCTGCACGCCGCGCGGCGGCCGGATCATCCAGCCGAGGTCGCGGAGGTGGCGCTTGAGCTCGCCGGTGATCGTGGGGACGGCGAACGCGGCGAAGCTGTCGCCGCGCTCGGGAGTGAAGCGGCGGGCGGCCTTCACGAGGCCCACGTAGGCGACCTGGCGCAGATCCGCCCAGTCGCCTCCGCTCCGGGAGACCCGGCGGGCCATGGCCTCGGCCAGGCCCAGGTGGTCGAGCACGATGCGCTCGCGGATGCGCGCGCCCTCGGCGGCCTCCGCGCTCACAGCCGCCTGGAAGAGCGAGAGCGTGCGGGCGTCCTTCTCCTCCCGCGCCGCCTCGGTGAGGGCGCTCGGGCGGCCGGTGCGGGGGTCGAGATCGATCGTGCTCATCAGTGCTCCTTCCGGGCACGCTCACGCGGAGGCCCGGCGCGGCCTGCGGTGCGGCGCTCGGGCCCTCTCGACGAGAGGCCCGAGGTCAGCGCACCACTGCTCCTGCTCGCTCGGGGAGTCCGTTGACTCGGAGCAGTGCTGTCCGGTAGAAGCAGTCGCCGCGAGGCGCGCACCGTGCCCGGGGCGGAGGCGCCACGGCCCCCGCGATCCCGGGCGCCGCACCGGCTCCCGCCGGTAGGATCGGCCTCGTATGTCTGAGCTCACCCCGCCCCTGGAAAGCGCGCCGGACGCGCACCCGTTCACGACCGCGACCGGGAGCGACGTCCGCGTCCGCTTCTGCCCCTCGCCGACCGGGACCCCGCACGTCGGCCTCATCCGCACCGCCCTGTTCAACTGGGCGTACGCGCGCCACACCGGCGGCACGTTCGTCTTCCGCATCGAGGACACGGACGCCGCCCGCGACAGCGAGGAGAGCGTGGAGCAGATCCTCGACGCGCTGCGCTGGCTGAAGCTCGACTGGGACGAGGGCGTCGGAGTCGGCGGCCCGCACGGCCCGTACCGGCAGTCCGAGCGCACCGACGTCTACCTCGACGTGATCGCGCGGCTGACGGCGTCGGGGCACCTCTACGAGAGCTACTCCACGGCCGAGGAGATCGACGCGCGCAACGAGGCGGCCGGCCGCGCGAAGCAGCACGGGTACGACAACCACGACCGCGACCTCACCGAGGAGCAGCGCGCCGCCTTCCGCGCCGAGGGCCGCGCCCCGGCGCTGCGCCTGCGCGTGCCGGACGCCGACCTGTCCTTCGACGACCTGGTCCGCGGCCCGATCACGTTCCCCGCCGGCTCCTTCAGCGACTTCGTCGTGGTGCGCCCCAACGGCCAGCCGCTCTACACGCTGGTGAACCCGGTCGACGACGCGATCATGCAGATCACCCACGTGCTGCGCGGCGAGGACATCCTCCCCTCGACCGCCCGGCAGATCGCGCTGTACCACGCGCTGATCGACATCGGAGTGACGACCTTCGTCCCGCGCTTCGGGCACCTCCCGTACGTGATGGGCGACGGCAGCAAGAAGCTCTCCAAGCGCGACCCGTCCTCGAACCTCTTCCACCACCGCGACCGCGGCTTCATCCCGGAGGGCCTGGTCAACTACCTCGCCCTGCTCGGCTGGTCGCTCACGCACGACCGCGACGTCTTCTCGATCGACGAGATGGTCGCCGCCTTCGACGTCGCCGACGTGAACCCCAATCCGGCCCGCTTCGACCTCAAGAAGGCTGAGTCGATCAACGGCGACCACATCCGCCTCCTGGCCGTCGACGACTTCACCGAGCGGACGATCCCGTACCTCGTGGCGGCCGGAGTGCTCGCGGGCGAGCCGACCGCCGAGCAGCGCGCCGTGCTCGACGCCGCCGCACCCCTCGTGCAGGAGCGGATCGGCCTGCTCGGGGAGGCCCCCGGCATGCTCGGGTTCCTCTTCACCGCGTCCGACGCGCTCGAGTACGACGAGGACGCGCTGAAGGGCCTGCCCGCGAACGCCGGCGAGGTGCTCGCCGCCTCGATCGGCGCCCTCGAGCTCGTCCCCGCGTCCGAGTGGCTGGCGGCCTCGATCCAGGAGGCGCTCGCCTCCGCGCTGATCGAGGGCCTCGGCCTCAAGCCCCGCATCGCCTACGGGCCGCTGCGCACGGCGGTCTCCGGACGCCGCGTCTCGCCGCCGCTGTTCGAGTCGATGGAGATCCTCGGCAAGCAGGAGTCGATCGCCCGCCTCGACCGCCTGGGCGCTCACCTCGGCACCTCCCGGCAGGCCTGACCGTGGCGGAGACGGTCGGCGGACGCTACGACGTCGTCGTGATCGGCGGGGGCCCCGCCGGGCTCTCGACCGCGCTCAACCTCGTCCGGGCGCGCCGCAGCGTGCTGCTGCTCGACAGCAACCGCCCGCGGAACGCTGCGACCCTGCACTCGCACGGGTTCCTCACCCGCGACGGCATCTCGCCGCTCGAGCTGCGCCGCCTCGGCCGCGAGGAGTTCGAGCGCTACGAGGCCGCCGAGGTGCACAACGCCCTCGTCACGTCGGTCGAGCGCTCCGGCGGCGAGTTCGTGGTCGGCGCGCGCGGCGTGCGCGGCAGCGCGGACCGCTCCGTCGTCGCCACCGCCGTCGTGGTCGCCGCGGGGCTCCTCGAGACGCCGCCCGCGCTCCCGAGCCTGCGCGCCTACTACGGCACCGCCGTGCACAGCTGCATGGAGTGCGACGGCTACGAGAAGGCGGGGGAGGCGCTCGCCCTGATCGGCGAGACCGACGACCTCGCGGAGCGGGCCATGCTCCTCTCGCAGTGGTCGACCGACCTGATCGTCTTCACCAACGGCGTCGGGACGGTGAGCGACGCCGACGAGTCGCTGCTGGCCTCCATCGGCATCCGGGTCGACCGGCGCCCGGTCGCCGACCTCGCCGGGGAGCGCGCCGAGATGACCGGCGTCCGCCTCGTCGACGGCGACGTCGTCCCGCGCACCGGGGCGTTCGTCCGACCCGTCTGGACGCCCGCGCTGGACTACCTGGACGCGGCCGGCCCCGACCGCGACGCCGACGGCTTCCTCCGCGTCGACGCCGGTGGCCGCACGTCCGTCCCCGGCCTCTACGCCGCCGGCGAGGTCACCCCTCCCGGCCCGCAGCAGCTGATCGTCGCCGCCGGATCGGGCGCCCAGGTCGCCTCCGCGATCAACCGCGACCTCGTCCGCGCCCGCCTCGGCGAGGCCGCCCCGGAGTCCGAGGGCAGCGTCGTCCGCGGCTCGATTTGAGCGGGATGCCCGCGTAGGGTACTGTCGTCTCTCGGCGCTCGGGTCTCGATCCGGCCGCCGCCTGGTCCCGGGATCACCTCCGGATGACCATTGGGGTATGGTGTAATTGGCAACACGGCTGATTCTGGTTCAGTTGTTCTTGGTTCGAGTCCAGGTACCCCAGCACTGATCTCCTCCGCGGCACTCCGCGCGACGCCCTCGTTCGTGGCGTCCTCCTCCGGGCCCGCCCCCTCGTGATCCGCTCTCGGCGGCGGCCGCAGTATCCCCCCTCCGGCCGACGCGGCCGTCCGAGGCGCTGTGACACGATGGAACCTGTACGTCTCTCAGGTACCCGCGTCGCGCGGGTCGGACGAAAGGTCGCCCGCCCATGGAACCGGATCTCCTCTGGATCGTCCTCGCCGGAGTCGCCGTCGGCGCACTCCTGCTGATCGCCCTCATCGGCTTCTTCCTCTTCCGCGCCTGGTACCAGGTGCCGCAGGCCGACGAGGCGATCGTGATCGTCGGGAAGAAGCAGAAGGGCGAGGACGGCCTCACCTCGAACATGACCGTCATCACCGGCGGCGGCGCGTTCGTGAACAAGCTGACCCAGCGGTCCGACCGCATCTCGCTGCGCTCCCGCCAGATCAAGATGGAGCCGGTCGCGCAGACCAAGAACGGCGTGACCATCCACCTCGCGGGCGTCGCCCTGGTCAAGATCGGGTCCACGGCCGACCAGGTCCGCGCCGCCGCCGAGCGCTTCGCATCGCAGGACCAGTCGATCGACGTCTTCACGACCGAGCAGCTCGAGGGCGCCCTCCGCGGCGTCGTCGCGAAGCTCAGCGTCGAGGAGGTCATGCAGGACCGGCAGAAGCTGGGAGACGAGATCGCCGAGGGCATCAAGGGCGACCTGCTCGCCCAGGGCCTCGTCCTCGACTCCTTCGCCATCCAGGGCGTCACCGACCGCAACGGCTACATCGAGGCGCTCGGAGCGCAGGAGATCGAGCGCGTCCGCCGCGAGGCCGACGTCGCGCGGATCAACGCGGCCCGCGAGGTCAAGGCTCGCCAGCTGGCCACGGACGAGGCGAACCTGATCGAGCAGACCGCCTACGACAAGAACACCGCCGCCGCGAAGTCCGAGGTCGGCCGCGCCAACGCCGAGGCCGAGCAGGCCGAGAACCTGGCCCGCGCCGAGCGCGAGCAGGCCGTCCTCGTGCAGCGCGCCGAGAACCGGCAGGCCGAGCTCGACGCCGACGTCAAGCGCGTCGCGGACGCCGAGAAGTACCGCCGTCAGACCGAGGCCGACGCCGACGCCTACGGACGCGAGAAGAAGGCCGAGACGGACCGCCAGGTCGCGCAGCAGGTCTCGGACGCCGAGGCGTACGCCGTCCAGCGCCAGGCGGAGGCGCGCCAGGCGTCCGCCGCCGCCGAGGCCGCCGCCGTGAGCGCGCGCGCCGAGGCCGAGGCCCACGCACTGCGGGCCAAGGCGGGCGCTGAGGCCGAGGCGCTGCGCGCGAACGCGACCGCCGAGGCGGAGGCCATCCGCGCGAAGGGCGAGGCGAGCGCGGCGGCCATCGCGGCCGAGGCGGAGGCGCTCCGCGAGAACCAGGAGGCGATCCTGGGTCGCGAGCTCATCGGGCAGCTGCCCTCGCTCATGGCCGAGTTCGCGAAGGGCTACCAGAACGTCGGCTCGGTGACGCTGATCGGCGGCGACACCGCCGGCACCCACATCGCGCGCGAGCAGGCGGCGGGTCTCGCCGCGACGTTCGACAGCGTCAGATCGGCGACCGGCGTCGACCTCGGCGCGATCCTCCAGGGCCAGGCCTTCGGCCGGGGGATGGCGACCGGCGGCACCGTCGTTCCGACCGGCGCGTCGGTGGCGACGGGTTCGGGTGACGCCCCGCGTCCGTCCGGCACCGGCGACCCGACCGCCGTGGCCTCCACGAGCTGACCGCAGGGTCCCGCTGATTTCCGACGGTTCCACCACCGCCGCCGTGCTCGTCGGTGGGCGCCCGTCGGCGTCCGCCCTCGAGCACGGCGTGCGGCGTTCTGCGCGACCGAGTCGTGCCCCTGCCCGGCGTCGAGCGGCCCCGCTCAGACCAGCGGCTTGCGCATCTGCAGGGACGTCGTCTCGTAGCCGAGCGACTCGTACAGAGCCCGCGCGGCGGTGTTGAAGCCGAACACGTTCAGCGCGAGGGCGGAGCCGCCCTGGGAGCGGACGTGCGACTCCGCGAGCAGCATCGCCGCCCGGCCGAGGCCGCGGCCGCGCTCGGCGGCGTCGATCTGCACGTCCCAGACGTATCCGACGCCCTCGAGCCCGCTCGGGTGCGGGCCGAGCCAGAGCGACCCGACCGCGCGGCCGTCCTCGGAGACGAGGAGCACGTCGTGCCCGGCGGCGGGGGAGCCGCCCGGGAAGTACTTCTCGTACGAGGTGTCGGCGTTGCGCGTCGCGGCCGCCTCGTCGTCGCCCGCCCGCATCCGGTCCTCGATGTACGCCGAGCGCTGGACCCGCATCCAGGCGGCGAGAGCGGCGGCGGGCATCGGCTCGAGCGTGACGGTCATAGCCTCACGATCCCACTCCTCACCGCCCCCCGCGATCGATCCGCCGCGGACGGCCCGCAGGGGATCCGCGGACGGGCCGCTCGCGACGGATCGCCGCCGGCCCGGATCAGTCCGGGGTCCGCTCCGCGTGCTTCCGCTTCCCCAGGCGGGTGGCGAGGAACAGCAGCGTCCCCACGACCACGTAGCCCGCTGTCGCCAGCCAGACCACGCCCGTCTGCTGCGTCAGCAGCACCACGCTCGCGATGGTCGCGAGCACCGGCACCACGCGCGGCACGGAGTAGTGGGCGTGGTCGACGCGGTCCTTCTTCAGCACCAGCACCGACACGTTCGCCGCGATGAACACCAGCAGGAGCAGCAGCACCGTCGTCTCGGCGAGGGTGCCGACGTCGCCGATGAGGCTGAGCAGCATCGTCACTCCGCCGACGACCACGATCGACACCCACGGCGTGCGGCGGCCCGGGAGCACCTTGCCGAAGGCGCTCGGCAGCAGCCCGGAGGTGGCGAGCCCGAAGCCGACCCGCGACGCCATCACCATGAACAGCAGAGCGCCGTTCGCGATGGCGACGAGTGCGATCAGGCCGAACAGCCACGGCGGCACCGCCACTCCGCTCGCCGCGACCACGTCCAGCAGGGGGCCGCTGGAGGCCGCGAGCTCGTCGTTCGGCAGCACGATCACGGCGCCGAGCGCGATCAGGAGGTAGACCACGGCGGCGGTGATCAGCGCACCGAAGAGGGCCCGCGGGTAGACCTTCGAGGGGTTCCGCACCTCCTCGGCCATGTTCGCCGCGGCCTCGAAGCCGAGGAACGAGAAGAAGGCGACGATCGAGGCGGCGAACGCCCCCTGCAGCGGAGCGACGTCGGGGTTGAACTCGAGCACGCGGGAGGCGTCGCCGTCGCCGGAGCCGAAGAAGACCGCGGCGCAGACGATGACGATGACCAGTCCGCTCACCTCGATCACCGAGGCGACCAGGTTCGCGGTCAGCGACTCCTTCACACCGCGCAGGTTCACCAGGGTGAGGATCGCGATGAAGACGATCGCGGTCGGGATCGGCGGCACGTCCAGCAGAGCCCCGAGGTAGTCGCCCGCGAACGCGTTCGCCAGGGAGGCGGCCGTCGTGATGCCGGAGGCCATCATCAGGAAGCCGATCAGGAACGAGAGGTACGGCTTCCCGAACGCGCGGTCCACGTAGCGCGCCGCCCCTCCGGCGTGCGGGTACTTGGTGATCAGCTCGGCGTACGTGCCCGCGGTGAGCAGGGCGACGACCAGCGCGATCAGCAGCGGCAGCCAGATCACGCCGCCCACGTCCTCCGCCATGGTGCCGACCAGGGTGTAGATGCCGGCTCCGAGTGTGTCGCCCACGATGAAGGCGAACAGCAGCGGTCCGGTGATCACCCGCTTGAGCGACGCCTTCCCGGGAGCGGTCTCGGCGGTGTCCGTCGTGTCGGTCATCCGGACACTCCACCGAAGCGAGGGGTCCGAGCGCAAGCCTCGCCGCCCGATCGCTGCGAGATTTCTCATCATCGCGACCCGTGTGGCAGGGGCCCGGGCGGCGAGGACTTCCACAGCGCGCTGATCCCGGGACTCGGGCGATCGGCCGCATCAGAGGGAGCGGACCCGGTGCGCACAGGGTGAACAGGGGGCGACCGCGCGTGCCGCCGCGCGCCCGCACTGGGTAGGCTGGAGCGCTTCGTCGTGAGTGGAGCGGTCGCGGAGGAATCATGGGCAAGAAGCGCAACCAGGGACGATCCGGAGGCGGTCAGGGCGGGTCCGGCGGTCAGGGCGGCGGCCGCACGGCCGAGACCGCTCTGATGGTGCGGTTCCGCAGCTGGTACCGCTCGCACCTCGCCGAGGTGGGCATGCAGCACGAGCACCTCGAGGCCGACGAGGCCGTCGAGGTGCTGACCGACCTCTTCGCGATGACCCGCGACCTGCGCCCGCGCGGCTCCTTCGCCCAGCCCGACGCCGAGCTGCTCGAGGCCGTCTTCGACCAGATCGAGGCCGACCTGTCAGGGGAGGAGAGCGAGGCCGACCTCGACGACACCCTCTTCACCGTCGCCGAGGTCGTCGAGCACTTCCTCGACTTCCTCACCGACGAGGACCTCTGGACCGGCACCGACGAGGAGCTGGACGAGTGCCAGGCCGTCCTCGACGAGGTCCTCGACCTCGCCGGCTCCTTCGTCGAGGCCGTGCTCGACGACCTCGCCGAGCTCGACGAGGTCCCGGCCGAGGAGCAGCTCTCCGCCGTCCGCGCCACCGCTCTCGTGCACGCCGCCGACGTCGTGGTCGAGCACCTCGCCGCCGAAGACGGCGCGACCCTCACCGAGCGCGCCGCCCGCGAGATCGCGGTCGAGGCGGGCATCTCCTCCGCGGGATCCACCCCGAGCGACGACTCCGTCCGCATCCCGGTCTCGGCCTGGTGGGACGCGCTGATCGGCTCCGCCGTGCTCGAGCAGGAGGGATCCGCCGCAGGTCTCGGCGAGGCCGCCGTGCTCTGGCGCAGCTCCGACGCGCACGAGGCCGCCGCCGAGCGCATCGCCTACGTCGCCCGCTTCCTCGAGCAGTGGATCCTCAGCGCCCAGACCGCGCTGGCGGCCGCCGACACCGAGGACGGCGCCTTCTCCCCGGAGGAGCGCGCGGTCACCACCACCGACGCCGTGCTGGTCCGCATCGCGGTAGCCTGCCAGGCCGAGATCCACCCGGGCCTGGTCGTCGGCGAGCTGGTCGACGAGCTGGCAGCCGACTCCGGAGTCTCGCTCGACGAGGCCCTCGACGAGCGCGAGCGCATGGTCGGCACGGCCGAGCGGATGCTCGACGACACCGCCGAGCTCGGGCTGCTGCTGCACTCGCCCGAGTTCGGCTACGCGGTGCCGGAGGGCCTGGCGCCCGTCCTCGCCTCCGTCGTCCGCGCGACGGTCGTCCTCCTCGGGGAGCGCGAGGCCACCCGCCTCGAGATCCTCGACGAGGCGACCCAGGACACGGCGACGGCCTACGCGCTCCACGTCGCCCTGCTCGGGACCAAGCCCGTCGTCTGGCGGCGCCTCGAGCTCTCCTCCGAGTCGTCGCTGCGCGATCTGCACCTCGCGCTCCAGCTCTCGCTGGGCTGGACCGACGCGCAGCCGCACTACTTCAGCGTCGGCGTGCCCGACGAGGAGCAGGCTCCGATCGGCTCGCCGTCCGACGCGGAGGAGTTCGGCGCCGACCTCGTGGACGAGGCGGGCGTCGCGCTCGCCGAGGTGCTCGAGCAGGAGCAGGACGAGCTCTTCTACGTCTACGACCTCGAGGACGAGTGGCGCCACGTCATCCGTCTGGAGTCGATCGCGCCGCTGTCGTCGGCTCTGCCGCGCTGCACGGGCGCGCGCGGCGCGGCTCCGCTCGACGTGCCGGGAGGCCCCGCGGCCTGGGCCGACACGGTGCGGGCGGCGACGGACCCGTCCTCGGCCGACCACGCGGAGGCGCTCGAGGCTCTCGGCCTCGCCGCCGGAGCCTCGTTCGATCCGGCCGCGGTCGACGTCGACGGCATCAACCGCTCGCTCGGACTCCTGCGCTCCGCCGTCTGACGCCCCGCCGGAGGGCATCACCGGAGGAGGCCCCCGCTCCCGCTCACCGCGGGCGGCGGGGGCCTCCTCCGGTGCGGGGCGTCACGGGGTGAGCAGCAGCTTGCCGATGTGGCCGGAGGAGCGCATCACGTCGTGCGCCCGCTCGGCCTCGGCGAGCGGGACCACCTCGTCCACCACCGGTCGCACCGTTCCGGCGGCGACCAGCGGCCAGACCTCCGCGCGCACCCGCGCGACGATCGCGCGCCGCTCCTCCAGGGGCCGGGCGCGGAGGGTCGTGGCGTGCACCGCCCCGCGCTTGCGCATCAGCACCCCGAGGTCGAGCGAGCCCAGCGCGCCGGACTGGTTGCCGATGAACACCACGCGCCCGCCCACGGCCAGCGCCTCCAGGTCGCGGGCCAGGTAGTCGCCGCCGACGGGGTCGAGGATCACGTCGACGCCGCGCCCGCCGGTCGCCTCGCGGATCCGCTCGACGAAGTCCTCCTCGCGGTAGTCGATCAGGACGTCGGCGCCGAGCGCGCGGCACGCCTCGAGCTTGCGGGCGCTGCCGGCCGTGACGGCGACGCGGGCGCCGAGGGCGGCGGCGATCTGGATGCCCGTGGTCCCGATCCCGCTCCCGCCGCCGTGGAGGAGGACGGTGTCGCCGGATCCGAGCCCGGCCACCATCACGAGGTTCGACCAGACGGTGGACGTCGTCTCCGGGAGGGCGGCGGCCGAGACGAGGCCGACGCCGTCCGGCACCGGCAGCACCAGGCCCGCGTCGACCGCGACGTACTCCGCGTAGCCGCCGCCGGAGAGCAGCGCGCAGACCTCGTCGCCCTCCGCGAACCCGGTCGCGTCCTCGCCGAGCGCGACGACCGTGCCGGACACCTCCATGCCGAGGATCTCGGAGGCGCCGGGCGGCGGCGGGTAGACCCCGCCGCGCTGGCCGAGGTCGGCGCGGTTGACGCCGGCGGCCGCCACGCGGACGAGGACCTCGCCGGGTCCGGGGGAGGGTGTCGGCACCTCCTCCAGCACGAGTCGGGAGTCGGGGCCGGGGTTCTCGATGCGGATCGCCTGCATGAGGGGGATGCTACGCCGCGGGCCTCGGCGCTCGCGGTGCTCCCGTCCGGCGCGGGGCCGGCTCAGCGCTGCTCCGCCAGGAACGCCAGCACCGCGTCCTTGAAGCCCCGCGCGGGCACGGTGCTGGTGTGGTCGCGGCCGGGGACGCTCACGAGCCGCGCCCCCGCCTCCGCCGCCAGCAGCTCACCGCCGGGAGCGATCGGATCCGCGCCGCCGGTCACGAGCAGCGTCGGCAGGCCGGGGTACCGCCCGTGCTCCGGGTGCGCCCCGCCACGGACGCCGTCGGCCACCGCCACCAGCGCTGCGAGGTCGTTGCCCTGCACGCCCTCCGCCATGCCGATGAAGGCGCGGGTGAAGCTGTCGTCGATCTCGCCGCCGGAGGCGACGCGGGCCCGGGCCGCCTCCGCGTCGAAGGAGCGGAGGGGCTCGCCCACCGTCAGCCCGCCGAGGCTCAGCGATGCGAGCCGCTCCGGGTGCTCGAGTCCCAGCACCCAGCTCATCCGGGCGCCGAGGGAGTAGCCGAGCACGTGGGGTGCCTCGAGGTCGTAGGAGTCGAGCACCCGCACCAGGTCGGCCACCATGGCGTCCACGCTGTAGGAGTCGGAGTGGTGCGGCTTCTCGCTCGCGCCGTGCCCGCGCTGGTCGAGCGCCACGACGCGGTACCCGGCCCGGTGCAGCGTCCGCAGCCAGCCCGACGTCTCCCAGTTGAGCACGGCGTGGGAGGCGAAGCCGTGCACGGCGAGGACGGTCGGGGCGCTCTCCTCGCCGACGGAGTAGGTGGCCAGCCGCACTCCGTCGTCGGCCACGACGTACACGGGCGGAGGGAAGGCGATCACTCCACCACCCTGCCCGCCGCCGCGGGGTCGAGGGGGCACCGCGCCGCGGACACGCCGGGCGGAGTCCCAGGAGCGGAGAGCCGCCGTGCCCGGTGTCCCCGAACGGTCAGCGCGGCGGACGGGTGGAGCGGGCGAAGGGCACGGCGATCCAGAGGCGCACGGTGCGTCCCCGGCCGGACCGGATCCCGAGGACGACGCACAGCACGAGGTTGAGCACGGCCAGCGCGAGGATCGCCGAGATCGTCGCGAGCGGCCAGTCGGCGCCGAGCGAGTCGCGCACCGACACCAGCGCGAGGTGCAGCGGGACCAGCATCAGCTGGAGTGCGAGGTAGGTGAGCTGCCAGTTGACGGCGACCAGGCCGTTCCGGTCGCTGAGGGTGCCGATCCGCCGCCGCGACCCCCACACCATCACGGTCGCCGTGAGGGAGATCACAGGGGAGATCACCACGAAGCCGGCGAGCGCCGAGAGCCCGGCGAACCAGACGGCCCGGGCGCCCTTGCGGTCCCGGGTGCGGTGCCGCAGCTCGTCGTCGTCCATCGCCGCCTCCTCGCGCCGGGACCAGTCTCGCACCCGCCCCCGCGTCGAGGCGGGGGATCGCCCCCGAGTTCCGGGGGTTCCCCGGATGGGGCGGGTCCGGGCGCGTCCGTAGCGTGGAGGCATCGCCGGAGCACACCGGCAGCACCGCCGGCCCGCCCGGCGGCACCGCATCCCGCCGGGCGACCGGCACCCGAGAAGGAGCACACCGTGACCACCGACGACCGCACCGCCCGCCTCTCCACCCCCGCCGACGAGCAGCCGACCGTGGACCTGGGCGCGACCGCCGTCCTCACCGAGGAGCGGCCGTCCGCCGGGGAGCGCCCCGCCGCCGAGGAGCCCGCCTCCTCGCAGCAGGCCCGCGCCCCCTACGGCACCCCCGCCGTCCCGCCCGCGGCGCTCGCCCCGGCGCCCTCGACCCCGTTCTCGCTCACCAGCCTGATCCTCGGCGTCACCTCCGTCTTCTTCGGACTGACCGTGATCGCTCCGGCCGCGGGCCTCGTCTTCGGCATCCTGGGCCTGCGGAGGGAGCCGACCGGCCGCACGCTCTCGATCTGGGGCATCGTGCTCAACTCCGTCATGCTCGGCCTCGTCCTGCTCTTCGCGATCGCCGTGCTCGTCGTGGTCGTGCTCGTGCCGCTCGCGGCCCTCGCGTCCGGCAGCGACTACCGCTGATCCGCCGCTTCCCGCGTCCCGCGCCTCCTGTCCGCTCCGGCGGCGGGAGGCGCGGTCGTTCCGCGCCCGCCGAGCGGACGCTCCGCGCCCGCGTCCGCCGCCGCCCCGTGCCCCGGCGATAGGCTGGCCGCGCAGTTCGCGAGCCCCCTGCACCCTCCGGGGCCGCACGACGACAGCAACGGAGCTGGACGTGACCCTCGCACCGAGCACCCTCCCCGACCGCGACCCGGAAGGCAGAGCCCTGGACGACACCGAGACCCCCGCCACGCGCACCGAGAGCGACTCCCTCGGCTCGATGGAGATCCCCGCCGAGGCCTACTGGGGCATCCACACGGCGCGGGCCCTCGACAACTTCCCGATCTCGAAGCGCCCCATCTCGATCTACCCCGATCTCGTCCGGTCCCTCGCGACGGTCAAGCTCGCGGCCGCCCGGGCCAACACCGAGCTCGGCACTCTCGCCCCCGCCAAGGCCGAGCTGATCGAGGCCGCGTGCCGCCGCATCATCGACGGCGAGTTCCACGACCAGTTCGTGGTCGGGGTGATCCAGGGCGGCGCCGGCACCTCGACGAACATGAACGCGAACGAGGTCGTCGCCAACGTCGCACTCGAGATCGGCGGCTTCGAGCGGGGCGACTACGCGCACCTGCACCCCCTCGACGACGTCAACCGCAGCCAGTCCACCAACGACGTCTACCCGACCGCGATCAAGATCGCGATGACCTGGTCGCTGCGCCGCCTGCTCGACGAGCTGGCGCTGCTGCGCGAGTCGTTCTCCCGCAAGGCGGTCGAGTTCGGCAGCGTCCTGAAGGTCGGCCGCACGCAGCTGCAGGACGCGGTGCCGATGACGCTCGGCCAGGAGTTCCACGGCTTCGCGACGACCCTCGGCGAGGACCACGCCCGTCTCTCCGAGACCATCTGGCTGCTCGCCGAGGTCAACATCGGAGCCACCGCGATCGGCACCGGCATCACCGCCGATCCGCGCTACGGCGCAGCCGCGGTCCGCCACCTCAACGAGATCACCGACCTCGACCTCGAGATGGCGCAGGACCTCGTCGAGGCGACGAGCGACACCGGCGTCTTCATGTCGTTCTCGAGCGCGCTCAAGCGCTCCGCGATCAAGCTGTCCAAGATCTGCAACGACCTGAGGCTCCTCTCCTCGGGCCCGCAGGCCGGCTTCGGTGAGATCAACCTGCCTCCGCGCCAGGCGGGATCCAGCATCATGCCCGGCAAGGTGAACCCGGTCATCCCCGAGGTGGTCAACCAGGTCGCCTACTCGGTGGCCGGGGCCGACGTCACGGTCACGATGGCGGCCGAGGCGGGTCAGCTCCAGCTCAACGCCTTCGAGCCGGTGATCGCGCACTCGCTGCTGCAGAGCATCACCTGGATGACGCAGGCCTGCAGGACGCTCCGCGAGAACTGCATCGACGGCATCACCGCGAACGTCGACCGGCTCGAGGCCATGGTCGCCTCCTCGGTCGGGGTCGTGACGGCGCTCACGCCGAGCATCGGCTACACCGCGTCCGCCGCCCTCGCGAAGGCCGCCCTCGCGACCGGCCGCAACATCGCCGACCTGGTGGTCGAGGCGGGGCTGATGTCCCGCGAGGAGGTCATGCGGCTGATCTCGCCGGCGCGGCTCTCGGGCATCGAGGCGATGACCGCGGCGCTCCCGATCATCGACCCCGCGCCGGAGGCGTGACCGCGGCCGCGAGGCGCGCCCCGGCGTAGCTGCGCCAGGGCGCCCAGCGGCGCCCGGCCTCGGCCAGCCCGCGCTCGCCGGCGGGCAGGCCGCGCGCCGCCGCGCCCCGCCGGAGCACGGGATCCCCTGTGAGCAGGACGTCGGGATCTCCGGTCGCCCGCTGTGCCACCTCGGCCGCCGTGGCCGCGTCGATCCCGGGGACCGCCAGCAGCTGCTCGGCGAGCTCCTCCCGGTCGGCGTCGAGCCGCAGGGCTCCCTCGGCGAGCAGCGTGCAGGTCCGCACCAGCACGTCGGCGGATCCGCGGAGCACGTCGGCGGCGTGCTCGGCGATCACCGCGGGGGAGGGGAAGGCGCGTGCGATCGATCCGCTCGCCACGGACTCCGGGAGCGTCGCGCCGAGCGCCGCGACCAGCCGTGCGGCCTCCCGCCGGCCGAGCAGCGCGCGCACCAGCGTCTCGGCCGGGTCGACGGAGCCGGGCACGCGGACACCGGGGCGGGCGGCGACGCTCGGAGCGAGTGCGGGATCGGCCGCGAGGGCCTCGTCCACGGCGCGGGCGTCCGCGTCCAGGTCGAGCAGCCGCCTCACCCGGGCGACCAGCGGCCCGACGTCGGCGACGGAGACGAGCGTCGCGCTGCAGCGGACGCTCTCCCCGTCCGCCGCCAGCCGGATCAGCGCCGCGCCCCCGGGCAGGACGAGCGAGCGCGCGTAGCCGCCGGGGGACGCCTCCTCGATGCCCGGGAGCGCGGTGCCGCCGAGCACGTCGAGCACCCCGGGATCGAACGGAGCCCGCACTGCCAGCCGGAGCTCCAGCGTGGTCGCGCCGTCGTGGACGCTCGCCTCGGAGCGCGTGCCGCGGGCCGAGGCGCGCAGGGCCGTCGGGGTCCGCTCGTACACCTCCGCCAGGGTCGCATTGAACTGCCGGATGCTCGTGAAGCCGGCGGCGAAGGCGACGTCGGACACGGGCAGGTCGGTGCTCGTGAGCAGGAGCCGGGCGGTCTGGGCGCGCTGGGCGCGAGCGAGGGCCAGCGGAGGCGCGCCCAGCTCCTCGCGCAGGATGCGGCCGAGGTGGCGCGCGCCGTAGCCGAGCCGGGCGGCCAGCCCCTCGACCCCCTCGCGGTCGACCACTCCGTCGGCGATCAAACGCATGGCGCGCGCCGCCGTGTCGTCGCGCAGGTTCCACTCGGGGGAGCCGGGGACAGCGTCCGGCAGGCAGCGCTTGCAGGCGCGGAGCCCCGCCTCGTGCGCGGCGGCGGCCGTCGGGTAGAAGCGCACGTTCGCGCGCCGCGGCGTGATGGCGGGGCAGCTCGGACGGCAGTAGATGCCGGTGGAGTGCACGCCGGTCAGGAACCGCCCGTCGAACCGGGAGTCGCGGGAGGCGACGGCGCGGTAGCGCTCCTCGAAGAGCGGATCGGAGTCGGGCACGCCTCGAGCCTCGCACGCGGCGACGTCGAGCAGGAGCGGGAATCGGACACGGGCGTCCGCACCCCGGCCCTCCTCCACGCGCCCGGCGCGTGTCAACCGCCGACAGCGCACCCCGCCCGTGCCCTACTGTCGGCCCCATGAGCGCCTATCCGCCGCCCGCACCGCCCGCCACCGCCCGCCCCTCCGTCGTGCCGACCGTGCTCGGCTCGATCGGCGTGGCGCTCCTCGGGATCCTGCTGCTGCTCGTGCTCGCCTACGTGGTTCTCGGACTCGGCGTCAGCGCCGCGGGGATCTGCGCGGTCATCGCCCTCGTCCCGCTGACCGTGGTTCTGCTGGGCGTCCGCTGGGTCGACCGGTGGGAGCCGGAGCCAGCGCTGGGCCTGTGGTTCGCGTTCCTCTGGGGCGCGGCCGGGTCCGTCGCGATCGCGCTCCTGGTCGACCTCGGCGTGCAGATCGCCGTCTACGCGTCCGGGCAGCAGCCGAGCGGATCCGACTTCGTCGGCGCCGTGATCCAGGCGCCGCTGGTCGAGGAGACGGCCAAGGGGATCGGCGTCCTCCTCGTCCTGCTGATCTGGCGCCGGACCTTCGACGGGCCCGTCGACGGCATCGTCTACGCGGCCGTCGTCGCCTCCGGGTTCGCCTTCGTCGAGAACATCCTCTACTTCGGCAGCGCGCTGGTGGAGGGCGGTCTCGGCTCGCTCGCCGTGACCTTCTTCCTCCGCGGGGTGCTCTCGCCCTTCGCGCACGTGCTCTTCACCGCCTGCACGGGCGCGGCCCTCGGCTTCGCCTCGAACCGGCCCGCCGTCGCGCGGCTGCCCATCGCCCTGCTCGGGCTGGCGCTCGCCGCGTTCCTGCACGCGCTCTGGAACGGCTCGTCGTTCCTGGTGTCCGACTGGTTCGGCTTCTACGGCGTGGTCCAGGTGCCGCTGTTCGCGGTCGCCGTGGTCGTGGTGGTGCTGCTGCGCCGGCAGGAGCGGCGCGTGACGCTCCAGCGGCTCGACGACTACGCCGTCGCCGGCTGGCTCTCGCCGGCCGAGGTGCGGATGATCGGCACCGCGGAGGGGCGCCGCACCGCCGCCCGCTGGGCCCGGAGCGCGGGAGGGGACCGGCCGCGGGCGATGCGGGACTTCCTCCGCTCGGCGACGCGGCTCGCGCACCACCGGCAGCACCTCCTGCTCGGCCGCGGCGGACGCACCGGAGCGGTCGACGAGCAGGTCCTGCTCGACGAGCTCGTCGCCCGCCGGGCGGTGCTCACCCGCTGAGCCGGGGCCGCCCCCGCTCAGCCCCGGCGCGCTAGGCGGAGGCGCTGCGCACGCGGCGCTCGCCGGCCGTCACGGGCACGCCGAGCCGGTTCTGCGCGGGCGGCAGCGGGCAGTTGTAGTGGGGCGAGAAGCCGCACGGCGGGATGTAGGCCCGGTTGAAGTCCAGGAGCACCGGACCGGGGGTGCCCGCGTCGGCCGCGCCGCCGATCCGCTGCACGACGAGGAAGCGGCCGACGGGGTAGCTCGCGAGCTCCGGGTCGTCGCTGCGGTTGGTCGGATCGCCGAACGGGACGAGGAGCGTGCCGCCGTCGTCGAACGCCGCGACCGTGTACTCGCGGGCGCGCCCGTCGTCCACGAGCGAGAAGGTGATGTCGCCGGGCACGACGAGCTCGCGGGTGGCGCCGTTGTCGCGCAGGTGCTCGAACGGGACCGTGCGGTCCTCGGCGACCGGCTCGAACCACGCCTCGAGCACCCAGGCGGCGTCGAACGGGAAGGTCTCGATGGCGTCGAAGGAGCGGATGCCGTCGGAGGCCGCGTCCCAGACGCGGTAGCCGTACTCGGGCTCGCCGGTGTCGAGGTTCTCGCGGCGCATCCGCGTCAGGGTCGCCGAGGGGCCGTAGCCGGCCAGCGCCTGCTCGTCGTCGACGCTCTCGCCGGGCTCGAGCCAGCGCGTCTCGACGAGGGCGAGATCGCCCCGGGGTCCGGTGACGCGCTCGACGCGTCGGGCGAGCCACGACTCCCAGCCGGCGCGTGCCGACTCCGTGAGGTCGATCGAGGCGCGGGAGGGGGCGGTGACGCTGCTGCTCGGAGTGGCCATGGGGCGTGCAACGCGGGGCCGTCCGGTTCTCTTCCCGGTCGATGACCGGACGGAGGACGGACACCCGCGAGAAAGAGCTCGACGCCCTGCGGCAGCGGCAGGGCCGGCTGCTCGGACGGGGCGTCGAGCTCTTCGTGAGAGAGAGGATGCTCCTCCGCGGCGCCGAGCGCAAGAGGCATCCGGATCCCGCTGTCGGCACGGGCCGCTTCGGATCGCTCGGTAGACTGGACCGCCTCTTTTCCCGCGGCCCCCGGAGCGCATCCCGCGCCTCCCGGCCCGCGGCGGCGGAACCTCGGAAGGCGGACGATGACGGACGGCAGCACTGTGCAGGCCACCGAGCTCTCTCGGGAGCGCGACTACGTGGCGGCGCTCTACGCCCGCCTCGACGAGCTGATCGCCCAGGCCCGCGAGGCTCTGGACACCGTCCGCATCGAGAGCGTCGGCGGCAACCACCAGAGCCGCTCCGAGCGCGACGCGTACGCGCGGCTCTACGAGGACCGCATCCGCTCGCTCACCGGCGCCGACGACCGGCTCGCCTTCGGCCGGCTGACGCTCGCGGACGCCGACGCCGAGCACCGCTACATCGGCCGGATCGGCCTGCGCGACGAGGAGCAGGACACGCTGCTGCTCGACTGGCGCGCCCCGCAGTCGGCCGCGTTCTACCAGGCCACCGCCGCCCGGCCGATGGGGACGCGCGCCCGGCGCCACCTCACCACTCGGGGCCGCGAAGTCCTCCGCTTCGAGGACGAGGTCTTCGACGAGGAGCTGCTGCGCGAGGGCACAGTGCTGCAGGGCGAGGGCGCGCTCATGGCGGCCCTCGGCGCGCAGCGCACCGGCCGGATGCACGACATCGTCGCGACCATCCAGAGCGAGCAGGACCGCATCATCCGGTCCGAGCTGCGCGGCGTGCTCGTCGTGCAGGGCGGGCCGGGCACCGGCAAGACCGCGGTCGCCCTGCACCGGGCCGCCTACCTCCTCTACTCCTACCGCGACCGCATCGCCTCCTCCGGCGTGCTCGTGGTCGGCCCCTCACGCTCCTTCCTCCGCTACATCGAGGCGGTGCTGCCCTCGCTCGGCGAGACGGGTGTCGTCCTCTCGACGCTCGGCCAGCTCTACCCGGGCCTCGACCTCGTCGAGGAGGACGTGCCCGCGGTCGCCCGCGTGAAGGGCTCGGCGCGCATGGCGGAGCTGCTCAAGCGCGCGGTCCGCTCCCGCCAGACCGTCCCGGCCGAGACCCAGGTGCTCGACGTCAACGGCGAGAAGCTCCGTCTGGAGCCGCAGGACGTGGAGCGCGCGATCACCCGCGCGCGCGACACCCGCAAGCCGCACAACGAGGCGCGCGTCTCCTTCGTCAAGACGCTGCTCTCGCAGCTCACCCGCCAGCTCGCCGATCAGCTGCGGAGCCACGGCAGCACGGTCGACGAGGCCGACGAGGCGGTGCTGCGCGAGGACGTGCGGACCGCCCACGACGTCCGCGTCGCTCTCAACACCGCGTGGATCCCGCTGACCCCCGAGAAGCTGCTGCAGGACCTCTACGCCCGTCCGAACTGGTTCGCGACCCTCACGCCGCGCTGGACCGCCGCGCAGCGCTCCCTCCTCCGCCGCGACCGCGACGCTCCGTTCACGGTCTCCGACGTGCCGCTGCTCGACGAGGCCGCGGAGCTGCTCGGCGCCTACGACGACCTCGCCGACGCCTCGAAGAAGGCCGAGAAGGAGCAGCGCAAGCGCGACGTCGAGAACGCGGAGGCCGCCATCCGCAACATGGGCGTCGACGGCCTCGTCAACGCCAAGGACCTCGCGGCCGGCTTCGCCGAGCGCTCTGTGCTCGGCACCACCGCCGAGCGGGCCGCGGCCGACCGCACCTGGACCTACGGGCACGTCGTGGTCGACGAGGCGCAGGAGCTCTCGCCGATGCAGTGGCGGGTGCTGCTGCGCCGCTGCCCGATGCGCTCGTTCACGATCGTGGGCGACGTCGCGCAGGCGTCCGGCGCCTCCGCCGCCTCGAGCTGGGACGCCGCGCTCCGCGACACCTTCGGCCGCCAGGGCCGGGGAGTGGAGGCGGCGCCGTGGCGCCTGGAGGAACTGACGGTCAACTACCGCACGCCCGCGCAGATCGTCGCCTTCGCCGAGCGGACGGCGCGCGAGAACGGGCTGGAGATCACGCCGGGGGAGGCCGTGCGCTCCACCGAGTGGCCGGTGCGGACGATCCGCGACCGCGGCGATGCGAGCCTCGCCGAGCGGGTGCTGGGGGCCGTCGTCGAGGACCGGGCGATCGAGGCGGAGGGGACGCTGGCGGTCATCGCGCCCGACGTCGACCTCGCCGCGATCGCCGAGCGCCTCGAGGAGCGGTTCGGCCGGGAAGTGGGCCGCGGAGCGACCGGGCTCGACCGCGCGATCGCCGTGCTGTCGACGAACGACGCCAAGGGGCTCGAGTTCGACTCCGTGATCATCGCCCGGCCTCGCCTCATCGCGCAGACCGGCGAGCGCGGCGCCGCATCGCTCTACGTCGCGATGACCCGGCCGACGCAGCGCCTCACGCTCGTGGAGTGAGTGCTCGCAGCCCGCTCCCAGACTCCGCTCGCGAGCGCCGTAGGATCGAGGCATGAGCAGCGAGAACCTGACCAAGCCCGAGGTCGACGCCCCTGAGGGCCCGGCCCCCGACACCCTCGTCGTCGAGGACATCGTCGTCGGCGACGGCGCCGAGGCGCAGCCCGGCTCGACCGTCGAGGTCCACTACCTCGGCGTCGAGTACGACAGCGGCGAGGAGTTCGACTCCTCCTGGAGCCGCGACCAGTCGATCAACTTCCCCCTCAACAACCTCATCCGCGCCTGGCAGCAGGGCATCCCGGGGATGAAGGTCGGCGGCCGCCGCAAGCTGATCTGCCCGCCCGCGCTGGCGTACGGCCCGGCCGGTGGAGGGCACCCGCTCTCCGGCAAGACCCTGATCTTCGTGATCGACCTGCTCGGCACCAAGTAGCTCCGAGCACGTGAAGAAGGCGCAGCTCCTAACGGGGCTGCGCCTTCTTCACGCGGTCGACCAGCTCGCGCCAGGCTCCGTCGAGCTCGGTCTCGCCGAGGCGGACGTGGCGCGTCTGCACGCGGATCTCGTAGACGAAGCGGTCGGCCCGGCCGGGGGACTCGCCGTCGGCGGCGTCCCAGGGGAGCGAGCCGAGCAGGTCGCGCCACGCGCCCTCGTCGGGCTGCTGCTCGACGTCGACCCGCCACACCCGGCGGAGGCCGGCGAATCCGCCGCTGCGCGACACGATGACGTCCATGCGCGCGATGCTACCCGCCTCCGCCCTCGATCGGACCGGCTCAGGCGGACAGCGTCACGCCGACCGTCGTCCAGCCGGTGCGCACGGCGGCCTCGACCTCGGAGCCGGATCCGTAGCGCTCGGCGGCGGCCCGCACGGTGAGCGCCGCGAACGCCTCGAAGTCGGCCGTCGCGGTGAGGACGCCCCCGGTCAGCACGTCGTACCAGACCTGCCCAGCGCGCTCCCACGCCTTCCCGCCGAGGGTCGTCGCCGCCACGGCGAACGCGCGGTTGGGGATCCCCGAGTTGATGTGCACTCCGCCGTTGTCGTCGTCGGTCTCGACGTAGTCGGCCATCGAGCCCGGCTGCGGGTCGGAGCCGAGGACGTCGTCGTCGTAGGCGGTGCCGGGGGCGATCATCGACCGCAGGGCCGTGCCCTGCACCTCGTCGGTGAAGAGCCCCTCGCCGATCAGCCAGCTCGCCTCATCTGCGCTCTGGCCCGCGCCGTACTGCTCCAGCAGGGCTCCGAACACGTCCGAGACCGACTCGTTGAGCGCTCCGGACTGGCCGCGGTAGACGAGGTTCGCCGTGTACTCGGTGATGCCGTGGGCGAGCTCGTGGCCGATCACGCTCTGCGAGACGGTGAAGCGGCGGAACACCTGGCCGTCCCCGTCGCCGAAGACCATCCGCGAGCCGTCCCAGAAGGCGTTGTCATAGTCGTCGCCGAAGTGCACGGTCGCGTCGAGCGGAAGCCAGGCGTCGTCGATCGAGTCGCGGCCGTACGCACCCTGCAGGAAGGCCGACATCGCGCCGAGGCCGTCGTACGCCTCGTCAACGGCCGCGTCCCCCGTGGCAGCCTCGCCCTCGCGGCGGACGACCGTGCCGGGCAGCGTCTCCTCGGTCCGCGCGTCCGCGATGGTGCGCTGGAGGGACTGCACGCGGGTGCGCGGCGAGGACGTCGCGGCGGCGGTCGGCGCCCCGCGGTCGGGCGCGGGCTCTCCGGGCCGGACGCGCCGGAACGGCACGTCCTGCTCGAGCGAGCGGCTCGCGGCCCGCGCGGCCCGGGCGAAGGCCGGATCGTCGAGGCGGGCGATGCGGACGAGGAGGTACGGCGGCACGACGGTTCGTCTCATGCCCCGATCCTGGCACCGACGTCCGACACGGTCCCGGGCTCGCCCGGCGGGCCCGCATGCGGTAGCGCCGAGCGGTAGCGTGAGCGCGACGAGCGGTTTCCAGCGATCCGGGGCCAGGCCCCGAGGACGACGAGGGCGGACATGGGCATCATCACGCGGGGCTTCTTCGGCAAGAGGGAGGCGGACCCGGACCTCCCGCCGGGCCAGCACCTCGAGAACGGCTTCCCCGTCCTCTCGATCGGGCCCACCCCGAACATCCACGAGTGGGCCTTCTCCATCGACGGCGGTCCCGCGGGCGTCCGCCGCTGGAACCGGGAGGAGTTCGACGCGCTCCCGCACGAGGACGTGCACACCGACATCCACTGCGTGACCCGGTGGTCGAAGCTCGGCACCAGCTGGCGCGGCGTCTCGGTCGACACGCTGCTGGAGGGCCTGGAGACGGACGCCGGCTTCGTCATGGCGCAGAGCTTCGGCGGCTACACGACGAACCTCCCGCTCGCCGAGATCCGCGGCGGGAGGGCCTGGGTCGTCACCGAGTTCGAGGGGAAGCCCCTCGCGGCCGAGCACGGCGGCCCCGCCCGGCTCCTGGTGCCGCACCTCTACTTCTGGAAGAGCGCGAAGTGGGTCCGGACGCTCCGCCTGATGCCCGGCGACGAGCCCGGCTTCTGGGAGCAGAACGGCTACCACATGCACGGGGACCCCTGGAAAGAGGAGCGCTACTGGTGATGTGGACGGAGGCGGTGGCCGAGTCGGTCGCGCCGCTCACGCCCACGTCGCGCCTCCTGGTGCTCCGCGTGCCCGGGTGGCCGGGCCACCTGGCGGGGCAGCACCTCGACGTGCGCCTCACCGCGCCCGACGGCTACCAGGCGAGCCGCTCCTACTCGATCGGCGCCCCGGCCGACGGGGAGCGGGTCGAGCTCGCGGTCGAGAGGCTGGACGACGGGGAGGTCTCCCCGTACCTGGTCGACGGACTCGAAGCGGGCGACCGGCTCGAGATCCGCGGTCCGATCGGCGGCTGGTTCGTCTGGCGCCCCGAGCAGGCGGAGCCGGTGCAGCTGATCGCGGGCGGGAGCGGCGTGGTGCCGCTGATGGCGATGGCGCGCGAGCACGCCCGGTCCGGGAGCGGGGCGCGGATGGAGCTGCTCTACTCGGTCCGCTCGCCCGTCTTCGCCTACTACCGCGAGGAGCTGGCGGCGCTCGCCGAGCGGCCGGCCGCGACGGGCGGAGTCGCGGTGGACCACGTCTTCACCCGGGTGGCGCCGGCGGGAGCGGCGCGTCCGGCCGGCCGCGTCACTCCGGAGCTGCTCGCCGAGGCGGCTCTGCCGGCCCCGCTCGAGCCGACCGTCTACGTGTGCGGCCCGACCTCGTTCGTCGAGGCCGTCGCCACCGCCCTGGTCGAGCAGGGCCACGCGCCCGAGCGCGTCCGCACCGAGCGCTTCGGCGGCGCCTGACGCCTTTCCCCGCGAGGCGCCGCGCCCCGGCGGCGCCCCGGGGGGAGGGATCACTCGAAGGAGACGGTGCGGTTCTCGCCGATGTCGGGCTGTCCGCCGGTGACGGCGGCCTTGAGGACCTTGAACAGCACCACCGGACGCGGCTCGTCGGTCGCCCACAGCTCGACGGTCTCGGCCTCGACGCGGATCAGCGCGACGGTCGGGTCGTCCTTGCCGTCGGGGAACCAGCCGGCGACGGCCGGGGACCACAGCTCGTCCACCTTCGCCGGGTCGTGCACGACGGTCGCCGAGCCGGCCACCGACAGGTAGCCCTTCTTCGACTCGAACGCGACGTTGACGCTCGGGTTCGCGCGGATGTCGTCGACCTTGGGCGACGGGTCCTGCGTGAAGAACCACAGCTCGCCGTCGAAGTCGATGTCCTGGGCCTTGAGCGGACGGCTGACGAGCTGCCCGGTGGCATTGACGGTGGTGAGGAGCCCGATCCCGGCGCTCTTCACCATCTCGGTGATCTGCTCGCGGTCGTCGGAGTCGGCGGGAGTGATGTCGGTGTCGGTCATGGTGCCGACGCTACGCGGACCGTGCGCCGCCGCAAGGGGTGGCGACGCCTCACCGCGCGTGTCTAGCGTCGAGGCATGGACACCGAATCGACGTACACCGCCATCCTCGACAGCGGAGCGGAGCAGGAGAGCATCCGCCTCGAGATGATCGACGGCTCCCCGCAGCGCTCCTTCACCCGCCTGGCCGACATCGACGGCGAGGAGGTCGAGGTGGTCTGGGAGCTGGAGCCCGACGACGACGGCTTCCACGTCTACCGCCCGGTGCGGGTCGAGGGCCGCGACGACGACAGCGGACTGGTCTCGGACGACCGGCTGACCGACGGCGGCGGCGCCGACGCGGCCTCCGGCGACTGATCCCCGGCGCGCCCGTCCGTCGGCCTGAGCCGAGCGGGCGGGCGCGCTGTCCCATCCGGCTCGAGGGAGACGCCCCTCCGCTCAGGCCGTCGGGTGCAGGGCGTCGTACGCGCGGAACCCCGGCCGCAGGCGCAGCACCGCGGCGAGGATCGCGATGATCGCGAGCCCGCCCGCGAGCGGCGGCAGCCAGAGCAGCGCGAGCGAGGCGAGCAGTCCCGTGTAGAGGTCGCCGACCCGCGGGCCGCCCGTCACCACGACGATGAACACGCCCTGGAGACGACCTCTCATGTTGTCCGGGACCGCGGTCTGCAGCATCGTCTGCCGGAAGATCGAGCTGACGTTGTCCGAGGCGCCCGCGCCGGCCAGGGCGACCGCCACCAGCGCGATGAGCCCCGCGTTCGGCGCCGACGCGTCGTGCTGCACGAGTGCGGCACCGAGCAGGACCGTGCCGAAGGCGACGACGAACGCTCCGTACACCTGGATCGAGCGGCCGATCGCGAGGCCCTGCCGTCGGACCCCGGACAGCCGGCCGGAGAAGACGCCGCTGATCAGCGCCCCGATCGCGAACGCGGCCGTGAGGGCGCCCACCGTCACCGCGCCTCCGCCGAGCAGCACGGCGGCGGCCGCCGGGAAGACCACGCGCGGCTGTCCGAAGGTCATGGCCACGATGTCGACCAGGAAGGACATCCGGATGTTCGGGGCGCCCTTCAGGAAGCCCAGGCCGTACCGGAGGGACTCCAGCCCCGGCCGCTGCCGCTCGCCCTCGGGCACGAGCGCCGGCAGCCCCGCGATGCCGAGGAACGCAGCGAGGAACAGCACGACGTCGATCGTGTACGTGATCGCGAAGCCGGAGGAGGCGACCAGCACGCCGGCGAGGGCGGGCCCCACGGTCACCTCGACTCCGCTCGCGATGCCGCCCAGCGCGGCGGCGGCGGGGACCAGCTCGGTGCGGAGCAGCCGCGGAGCCAGCGTCATCCGGGTGGTCACGATCACCGTCGTCGCCACCGCGTTCACGGCGGTGAGCACGTAGAGGGAGAGCGGGGTCTCGGCGCCGAGCCAGGCGAGGGCCGCGATCCCCGCGGTCGAGCCCCAGGCCACGACCGCGGCGAGCAGGAGCACCAGGCGGCGGTCGAACGCGTCGGCGAGCATCCCGCCGTAGAGGCCGGCGATCACGGTCGGGACCAGCGCCACCACGCCGACCAGCGCGACCGCGAGGGTCGATCCGGTGAGCTCGTAGATGTGCAGGCCGACCGCGACGATCGTCATCTGGCCGCCGATGCCCGAGATCACGTTGCCGGCCCAGAGCCGGGCGAAGGCCGGGGACTCGCGGAGGGGGGAGACGTCGAGGACGTGGCTGCGCCGGGGGGCGCGGGGGGTCTGGCTCACTCGCTCCATTCTGCTGACTCCGCCGCCCCGGCGGGCCGCGTCGCGTCGATCCGGGGGCTCAGGGGTCATCCCCTAGGGTGAGAGGCATGAGCACGTCATCCGACGGCGCGCCCGGGCGTCAGGGTCCTCCTGCCCCGCGAGCAGCCGGAGCCGCCCCCTCGCGACGCTCGATCCGCACCGCCGCCGAGGCGGGCGCGCGTCGCGCGGCGGCCGCCACGGGCGGTCGGCGCAGCTCCACGGGCGGCGTCCGCGCCGGAGCCGCTCGGACCGGTGCCACGGCCTCGGGAGCTCGCGGGTTCCTCCGCCGCTACGGAGCCGGGATCGTCTCGGTCCTCCTGGCCGTCCTCGCCGTCCCGCTGTCGTTCTTCGTCTGGTACGCCCTGATCTCGCTCGGCGCCTACCCGGGCGACCAGGCCGTCAGCGACCTGCTGGTCGGCGTGCTCTACACCGCGCTCGTGCACGCGGTCCTGCTCGCCGGGATCCTGCTCGCCGTCTCCACCCTCCGCGCCCGGCGTCGCGAGAAGCGCCCGCCCATCGCCGGCTGGATCGGCGTGGTCCTCAACGTCATCGTGCTCGTCTACTGGCAGCTGCTGGTCTCGCCGTGGCTCGTCGTGCTCTGGAACCGGGCCACCGGCTCCTGATACCGCCCTCCCTCTGGTAGAGTCGTCCGGTTGCCGTTCGACGGCCGCGGATCAAGAGAGCCCACGCATCAGGCGCCGGGCACCGCGCAACGAGAGAGAGGGGATCCCATATATGGCACTCGAAGCAGATGTCAAGAAGGCGATCATCGAAGAGTACGCGACCCACCCCGGTGACACCGGATCCCCCGAGGTGCAGGTGGCCGTCCTGACCAAGCGGATCAAGGACCTCACCGAGCACCTCAAGGAGCACAAGCACGACCACCACTCGCGTCGTGGTCTGCTGCTGCTCGTGGGTCAGCGTCGTCGACTCCTCGGCTACCTGTCGGATGTGGACATCAACCGCTACCGCTCGCTGATCGAGCGTCTCGGTCTGCGCCGCTAGCTCCTCCTGGAGCAGGGCGCGGTCTCGATGACACCGCGAACTTCTTGCCGAACGGGCCGTCCTCCTCGCGGAGGGCGGCCCGTTCCGCGTTCCCGGGCGGACGAGGCGCGCGGCGCCGGTCAGGGCAGGGGAGCGGGGCGGTCGACTCCGCCCCACGAGTAGCCGCTCGAGGCCGAGAACCAGTCGGCCGCGGCCCGCTGGAGCGCCGTGTCCTCCTCGGGGCGGCCGGGAGCCTCCACGGCGTCGACGAGCCCGGGCAGGGCGATCCGCCAGGCCGCCGCGCTGCGCTGGGCGCGGGCCCAGTCGCGCGCGCACACCGGGTCCTCGGCCGCCGCAGCGAGAGCCCGCGGCGAGGTCACCCGCCAGCCGGTGTCCGACTCCGCGACCACGACCGCGCAGGTGAGCGCGGCGCCGCGGATGATGCTGTCGGGACCGGCGGAGGGGCCGATCGCCTGATCCTGAGCCGCGACCACCGCGGTGAGCGCGAGCTGCAGCCGGGTCGAGGGCTCGTCGGGCCGCGGTCGGATCCTCCCGTCGCCGGCCGAGACCGAGGCCGCCGATCCGGGTGCGAGGAGCAGTCCGGAGGAGGACTGCGACGCGTGCAGGCTCAGCAGCCCCGTCACTCCGTCCGTCCCGCTCGTCACGCCCCGCACCGAGGAGTCGCCGAGACTCCAGACGACGGGGGTGCGGTTGTGGATCGTGAGGCGCCGGTGGTCCTCGTCGAGGCAGGCCACGAGGTGGCCGGCCGGCACGCCCGCTCCGCCCTCGAAGGCGGACGAGGCGGCCAGCAGCTCCCGGGCGTCGTCGCACTGGGCGGGGGCGTCGGAGGCGGCGGCGGCCTGGTCGGCGACCGGCGCCCGGGGGGCGAGGGAGCCGTGCACGCTCGCGACCGCCGCCGTGGTGAGCGCCGCGGCGGCGAGGAGGAGGACCACGCCGCGCCTGCCCATCCTCCGCACCTCCTGGTCGGAGGCTAGCCCGGCACGGGCGCTCGGGCCAGCGCCGCGAGGGGCCCTCGAAGCGTCCGGCAGGAATTCTTTCGAGGAATCTCAGACCGGGTGCATCCGAGGAGGCGCCTCGGGCGGAAGTAGTGGTGAAGGCCCTTCTCGACCACCCCCCGACCCCTCGCGGGTCCCATCGTGAAAGAGGAACACCGTGACCACCTCCCGCTTCTCCCGCAGCCTGCTCGCCGGTGCCTGCATCGGAACCCTGGCCGTCGTCGGCATCGCCACAACGCCCGCCGCCGCCGCCGACGCCGACTCGGCCGACCTCTCGGTCCTGCACGCCGTCCCCGACACCCCGGTCGACGTCTACGTCGACGGCAAGCTGACGCTCGACGACTTCACCCCCGGCTCGCTCGCCGGCCCGCTCGACCTCCCCACCGGCACCTACAAGGTCGCCATCACGGCCTCCACCGCCGCGGACGCCAGCGCCCCCGTGATCGGCCCGATCGACATCAGCCTCGAGGCGGGGAAGAGCTACACCGTCGCGGCGCACCTCAAGCCCGACAACACCCCCACCGCGACCCTCTTCACCAACGACATCTCGAAGACCGCCGCGGGCGAGGGCCGGCTCACGGTCCGCCACATCGCCGCCGCTCCGGCCGTGGACATCCTCGCCGGAGGGTCGCCCGTCCTGACGAACGTGACGAACCCGAACGAGGGCGTGCTGAACCTCGCCCCGGCCACGATCTCGACCGTGGTCGCCGCGACCGGGACCACCGCGCCGGTCATCGGCCCGGCCGACGTGCAGGTCCAGGAGGGCGTGAACACGATCGTCTACGCCTGGGGCAGCCTGGAGAAGGGCAACCTCGCTCTCGCGACGCAGACCATCGACGGACTGCACTCCTCGCCGTCGGGCGTCCCCGCCGGTGAGGCCGGCCTCGCCGCGGACAACCGCCCCGACGCCGCCGCGGGCTGGTGGGGCGGAGCACTGCTCGCCGCCCTCGCCGCCGCCGGCGCCGTGCTGATCGGCCGCCGCACCGCCGCCTCGCGTCGCTGACCCGAGGAACCGACCGCCGGGTCGGCCGTGCTGGAGCGCGGCCGTCCCGGCACCCCCGACCACGACCCAGGAGGACGCCATGAGCCGGAGCCCCTTCCCTCTGCGCGTCCTCGCCGTGGTCGGGCTGATCGTGGCCGGTGCCGGTCTCGCCGGATGCGCGGCGCAGGAGTCCCGGGTGGAGCCCGCTCCCGCCGCCGTCTCCTCGGCGCCCCAGCAGCCGGTGCCGGCCACGGTCCCCTCCTCGCCCACGGCGGCCCCGCCGGAAGCGGTGCCGTCCGTCCCGGTGGCGGACGCCCGGCTCGGCGCGACCCCCGCCCCCACCGCGCTCGCTCCCGAGCGGCTCGTCGTCGAGGGGCTCCCCGTCGACATGGCCGTCGAGCCGGTCGGAGTCGCGGACGACGGCACGATGGAGCTCGTGCCCGACACGCAGGTCGCCGGCTGGTACCGCTTCGGCGCCGGCCTCGACGAGCCGGAGGGCACGGTCGTGATCGCCGCGCACGTCGACTCCCTCGCCTACGGCCTCGGGCCGTTCGTCGAGCTGAAGAAGGCGGTCCCGGGCCAGACCGTGACCCTCACCGGCGCGGACGGCGCGGAGCGCGCGTACACCGTCTCGACGGTGGAGACCACGGAGAAGACCACGGTCGACCTCTCGGCCGTGTTCGCCGCCGACGGACCGCCGCGGCTGGTCCTGATCACCTGCGGCGGCGACTTCGACTACGACACCCGCCACTACCTCAGCAACGTGGTGGTCACGGCCGTCCCGGCCGGCTGATCCGCCCGCCCGAGCCTCAGCGACGTACGATGAGCCTCGCAGCGCCGCACGCCCCCGGGCGGCAGCGCTCCCCGCAGCCCTGGAGGGACCCCCTGATCGAGACCATCGAGCCCGCCGACGGCGCCGAGGCCGACAGCGCTCTCGTGGCCCGGCTCGGCCGCCGCTTCGCCGCAGGGGAGGAGGCGGCGCTCGCCGAGGCCTACTCGCGCTGGTCGCCGCTGGTCTTCACGCTGGCGCTGCGCTCGCTCGGCGACCGCGGCGACGCGGAGGACGTGGTGCAGCGCGTGTTCGTCTCGGCCTGGACCTCGCGCTCGGGCTTCGACCCCGGACGGGCGGCTCTCGGAGCCTGGCTGGTCGGGATCTCCCGGAGGAGGATCGCGGACGCGCACGAGGCGCGGGCGCGCGAGCGGAGGCTCACCGAGGCCCTCGTCGCCGTCACGCCGGTCGAGGAGGGGGAGGCCCCCGTCGACCTCGAGGCGCGGATCCTGATCGCCGACGAGCTGGCCCGCCTGGATCCCGTCCCCCGGCGGGTGATCGGCCTCGCCTTCTACGAGGACCTCACCCACACCGAGATCGCCGAGCGCACCGGCCTGCCGCTCGGTACCGTCAAGAGCCACATCCGCCGCAGCCTCGACCGGCTCCGCTCCCGCCTGGAGGTGAGCAGCACATGACCCACCTCGATCCCGACGAGCTCGCCCTGCTCGCCCTCGGCGAGCACTCGAGCGACGCCGAGCAGACCCACCTGCGCGACTGCCCCGACTGCGCCCGGCAGCTGGTCGAGCTCGGCCACGCCGCGGGCCTGGGCCGTGCGAGCCGTGCTGTCGAGCTGGAGGCGCCGCCCGCGATCGTCTGGGACCGCATCCGCGAGGAGCTCGCCCTCGGCGACCTCGGGCCCGGCGCCCTGCCGTCGTCGGCCGCTGCCGTGCCGCCTCCGCTCGCCCTTCCCCCGGGACGGCACCGTCCCGCCCGCCGCCGCCGGCCCCGCGCTCTGAGCGCCGTGCTGGCCGCTCTCGGCGCGCTCGTCATCGGGGTCGCGGGCGGAGCCTGGTGGCAGGCCTCGCGGAGCGACGACACCGCCGCCGTCGTGGCGCGCGCTGATCTCGCCGCTTTCCCCGACTGGCAGGGAGCGAGCGGAACCGCCGAGCTGGAGGACGCCGACGGCACCCGCCGCCTGCACGTGCACCTCGATGCGCAGAGCGCGGACGACTCGTACCGGGAGGTCTGGCTCCTCGCCGCCGACGCCTCCGGGCTGGTCGGGCTCGGCGTGCTCGACGGGACCGACGGCGTCTTCGCCGTCCCCGACGACGTCGACCTCGCCGAGTACCCGCTCGTGGACGTCTCCCAGGAGCCGTTCGACGACGACCCGGAGCACTCCGGCGACTCGATCGTCCGCGGCCCCCTGCGCGAGGGCTGAGGCCTAGGCCAAGCGCTCCGCCAGCACGGCCGTGAGCGCCTGCACCGCGGCGGAGGGGCGCGGCGCCGTGCAGACCGAGAGCTCCCAGACCAGCCCCGGCCAGTCGAGCGCGAGGGCCGTGACGCCCTCCAGCGGCTCGACGCCCGCGCGCGGCACGATCGCCGGCCCCAGCCCCGCCTGCACGAAGCGGGGGATCCCCGGCAGATCGGCGACCTCGGTGGCCACCCGGCGCGACGCCCCGGCCTCGCGGAAGGCGAGGTCGACGGCGACCCTGTTGCCGAAGCCGGCGGGCGTGTCCACGAAGGTGAGCCCGTCGAGGTCCTGCGGGGAGGGCGGTCCCGCCGCGGCGAGCGGATGCGCGCTCTCCACCAGCAGGACGTAGTCGCTGCGCACCAGCCGCGTCACCGCCAGGCCCCGCAGCTGCGCCGCGGGCAGTGCCAGCAGAGCGGCGTCGAGCAGGCCGCGGCGCAGGTCCTCGGCGAGACCGGTGGAGCCGGTGGTCGAGGTGCGCAGGAGCAGGTCCACCAGCGGGTGCCGGGTGCGGAAGACGCCGAGTGCGCCGGGCAGGTCGACGAGGTCGAGGGCGGAGAAGGTGCCCACCCGCACCCGCCCGCGGAGCCCCGCCGCGTCGTCGGCCGCGAGCGAGCGCATCCGGTCGAGGCTGTCGATCGCCGATCGGGCCGAGGGCAGGAGCGCCTCGCCGACCGCGGTGAGCGCCACCCGCCGGGTCGAGCGGGCGAACAGCGGCGAGCCGAGCTCCTGCTCGAGCGAGCGGATGCTCGCCGAGAGGGTCGACTGCACGACGAACAGGCGCGCGGCCGCCCGGGTGAAGCTGAGCTCCTCGGCGACGGCGACGAAGGCGGCGAGCTGGCGGTCGTCCATCCGCTCATTATCCAGCAGGGACGATCAATCCAACCGAGATCCTCCGTTGGACACGGATGATGGGGCGGAGCACTGTGGACACCGTGACCACCACCGAGCGCTCCCTCCCGTCTGTCCACCGCCGCGAGCTCCCGCACCGCCACGGCTTCTGGGTGATCGCCGTCGCCTTCCTCACGGTGATGGCGTTCTCGACCGTGCCGACACCGCTCTACGCGATCTACCAGCAGCGCGACGGGTTCCCGGCCTTCGTCGTCACCGTGGTCTTCGCCGCGTACGCGGTCGGAGTCGTGGCGAGCCTCTTCCTCGCCGGGCACGTCAGCGACTGGCTCGGCCGCCGCCGGATCCTGCTCGCGTCGATCCTCGTCGAGGTCCTGGCGGCCGCCGTGTTCCTGCTCTGGCCGGACGTGCCCGGGCTGATCCTCGCCCGCCTGCTGACCGGGCTCGGCGTCGGCGCGCTCACCGCGACGGCCACCGCTCACCTCTCGGAGCTGCGCGCCGTCGCCCGCCCGGAGGAGGGCCCCGGCACCTCCCGCGCCGTCTCCGCCCTCGTCAACATGGGCGGGCTGGCGCTCGGCCCGCTCGTCGGCGGGGTGTTCGCCGTGACGGTGCGCGAGCCCCTGGTCGTCCCGTACGCCGTGTTCCTCGTCCTCCTGGTCGTCCTCGGGATCGGCGTCGCGCTCGTCCCCGAGACGGTCGAGCGGCGCGAGGTCCTCCCGGCCTACCGTCCGCAGCGCCTGGCCGTGCCGGCCGCCTCCCGCGGCGTCTTCCTCTCGGCCGCGGTCGGCGCGTTCGCCGGGTTCGCCGTGTTCGGCCTCTTCACCTCGCTGGCGCCGACCTTCCTCGCCGGGCGCTTCGGCGAGACCTCCCACCTCGAGGCGGGCGCGGTCTCCTTCGGGGTCTTCGCCGCCGGAGCCGTCGCGCAGCTGGTCTCGATCCGGCTGTCCTCGCGGACGGCGCTCCGCCTCGCGGCCGTGGCGCTGACGGCCGGGCTGCTGCTGGTCGCGACCGGTGCCGTGATCGTCTCGGTGTCCGCCTTCATCATCGGCGGGGTGCTCGCGGGAGCGGGCGTGGGCCTGCTCTTCCGCCTGGCGCTCGGAGTCGCCGGCTCGCTCGCCACCGACGAGACCCGCGGCGAGGTGCTCGCGGCCGTGTTCCTCGCCGCCTATCTCGGCCTCGCGGTGCCGGTCCTGGCGATCGGTGCCGCGCTCGCGCTCCTGCCGGCCGTCCCGGTCCTGCTCGGCTTCGTCGCCGTCGTGCTCGTCCTGGTGCTCGCGGCGATCGCCCGGATGCGGCGCACCGCCTGACGCGAGCGGGGGAGGGGCCGCGCGCTGGACAATGGAGGCATGAAGCTCTTCTCGTTCGGACGCGGCGACGCGAACCCCCTCCCCTCCGACGACCGCGGCTCGGGCAAGCTCGACGACTACGACTACGAGCTGCGTCCGAAGTCGCGGCGCGGCGACACCCTCCTCCGCCTCGCCGACTCCCGGCCGCACCAGGACGAGATCGCGCGGGTGCTCGCCCTCGGCGAGGACGAGGTCACGGCCGTGATCCCGCGCCGCACCGCGGAGGAGGAGCGCGTGGACGCTCCGATGCCGGTCCGCCTGTTCGCGGCCCAGCGCCCCTCGGGGCTCGTCGGCCAGGTGCCGCGCGGTCTCGAGAACGTGGTCGAGGCCGCCCTCGCCCGGCTCTCGGAGGCGGGGAGGTCGCCCCGCGTGCCGGCCCGCATCGTGACGGTGAGGGGCGGGCTGCGCGTCGAGCTGCTGATGCACGAGACGCGTGGCTGACGGGCGGAGGGCCCGCCGGGTCGGCGCGGTCCATGGAGGAACCGCACCGCGGCTGATAGCATGAACCGGTTCCGAATCCGAAAGCGACCGCCGGTCGACCCAGGATTCGAGCCACGGAGCAGGCCGGCAGGAAGCTGGTCCTCGGTGGTGGAGTCCCGGACGGCGGCAGCGTGCGACAGAGCACGGGCCGCCGCGGCACGAGTCGCAGGCGGCACGTCCCGCTCGCGGCACAGGTCGCGACAGCCCGGAGCTCTTCTACTGGTGGCCAGCACGAACGCCCTCCACACGACGGCACGGCGCGAAGCCCTGCCGTGGGATCGTCTCGATTCCTGACCGGACCGCTGCTCCGACGAACGCCGGCGCCCAGAAGGGGCGCCGCTGCAGACGTTAAGGAGACAGACCTCTTGGAAGGTCCTGAAATCACATTCGCCGAAGCCGTTCTCGACAACGGCTCGTACGGCACCCGCACCGTCCGCTTCGAGACCGGCCGCCTCGCGCAGCAGGCTCAGGGCGCCGTCGCCGCCTATCTCGACGAGGACACCATGCTCCTCTCGGCCACGTCGGCCTCGAAGAACCCGAAGGACAACTTCGACTTCTTCCCGCTGACCGTCGACGTCGAGGAGCGCTCCTACGCCGCCGGCAAGATCCCCGGCTCGTTCTTCCGCCGCGAGGGCCGCCCCTCCACCGAGGCGATCCTGGTCTGCCGTCTGATCGACCGGCCGCTGCGCCCCTCGTTCGTCGAGGGCCTGCGCAACGAGGTCCAGATCGTCATCACGGTCCTCAGCATCGCGCCGGACGAGTTCTACGACGCCCTCGCGATCAACGCCGCGAGCGCGTCCACGCAGATCTCCGGCCTGCCGTTCTCCGGCCCGGTCGCCGGCGTCCGCCTGGCGCTCATGTCCGACGGCTCCGGCAACGACCAGTGGGTCGCCTTCCCCAAGGCCTCCCAGCTGGAGAACGCCGTCTTCGACCTCACCGTCGCGGGCCGCGTCGTCACCAACGAGGACGGCTCCTCGGACGTCGCCATCATGATGGTCGAGGCCGAGGCCACGGAGTCCTCCTGGAACCTCATCAAGGCGGGTGCGACCAAGCCCAGCGAGGACGTCGTCGCCGAGGGCCTCGAGGCCGCCAAGCCCTTCCTCCGCGCACTCGTCGAGGCGCAGGCGAAGCTCGCCGCCGAGACCGCGAAGCCGGTCAAGGACTACCCGGTGTTCCTGCCCTACGCGCAGGAGACCTACGACAACGTCGCCGAGCTCAGCTACGACGAGCTCGTCCGCGTGTACCAGATCGCCGACAAGGTCGAGCGGCAGGACGCCGACGACGCCCTCAAGGCGCGCGTCAAGGAGCAGATCGCCGAGCGCATCGCCTCGGGTCAGCTGTCGGCCGAGGCCTACAACCAGGTCGGAGCGGCGTACAAGTCCGTCACGAAGGTGGTCGTCCGCGGCCGCATCCTCCGCGACGGCGTGCGCATCGACGGACGCGGCCTGGCCGACATCCGCCCGCTCGACGCCGAGGTGCAGGTCATCCCGCGCGTCCACGGCTCGGCCATCTTCCAGCGCGGCGAGACCCAGATCCTGGGCGTCACCACGCTGAACATGCTCAAGATGGAGCAGCAGATCGACTCGCTGTCGCCCGTCACCAAGAAGCGGTACCTGCACCACTACAACTTCCCGCCCTACTCGACCGGTGAGACCGGCCGCGTCGGATCGCCGAAGCGTCGCGAGATCGGGCACGGCTTCCTCGCCGAGCGCGCCCTCGTGCCGGTGCTGCCGAGCCGCGAGGAGTTCCCCTACGCGATCCGCCAGGTCTCCGAGGCGCTGAGCTCCAACGGCTCGACCTCGATGGGCTCGGTCTGCGCGTCGACCCTGTCGCTCCTCAACGCCGGAGTGCCGCTGCGCGCCCCGGTCGCGGGCATCGCGATGGGCCTCGTGTCCGACGTCGTCGACGGCCAGACCCGCTACGCGGCGCTGACCGACATCCTGGGCGCCGAGGACGCGCTCGGCGACATGGACTTCAAGGTCGCCGGAACCGCCGAGTTCGTCACGGCCATCCAGCTCGACACGAAGCTCGACGGCATCCCGTCGTCGGTGCTCGACGCCGCGCTCAAGCAGGCCAAGGACGCCCGCACCACGATCCTCGCGGTGCTCACGGCGGCCATCGACCAGCCCGACGAGATGGCCCCGACCGCGCCCCGCGTGATCTCGGTGCAGATCCCCGTCGACAAGATCGGCGAGCTGATCGGCCCCAAGGGCAAGACGATCAACGCGATCCAGGACGAGACCGGCGCCGACATCTCCATCGAGGAGGACGGCACCGTCTACATCGGAGCCGTCGACGGCCCGTCGGCCGAGGCCGCGCGTGCGCAGGTCAACGCCATCGCGAACCCGACCAACCCCGAGGTCGGCGAGCAGTTCCTCGGAACCGTCGTCAAGCTCGCGACGTTCGGCGCGTTCGTCTCGCTCCTCCCCGGCAAGGACGGACTGCTGCACATCAGCGAGGTCCGCAAGCTCGCCGGCGGCAAGCGCGTCGAGAACGTCGAGGACGTCCTCGGAGTCGGTCAGAAGCTGCTCGTCCAGATCACCAAGATCGACGATCGCGGCAAGCTGTCCCTCGCGCCCGTCGTGGCCGAGGAGGCCGAGGCCGAGGCTCCCGCCGAGAGCTGATCCCTCCTGCACGACCGTGACGCCCGTCCCACTCCGGTGGGGCGGGCGTCCGTCGTCGGCGGGGGCATGGGGTACGGTGGCGGGACCGCGCCGCACCGCCCCGACCGGAGGACTCCGTGACCGACCCGACGCCCCTGGCCACCGAGCCGGAGACGCCCCTCCTCTCACGCACCCTGGGTCGGACCGGCCTCCCCGTGCATCCGCTCGCCCTCGACGGCTCCGTCTTCGGCTGGGCCGCCGGGATCGACGACACCACCGAGGTGCTCGACGCGTTCGGCCGTCTCGGCGGCACCCTGATCTCGACCGCGGACCACTACGCGACCGGTCGGAGCGAGTACATGATCGGCCGCTGGCTCGAGCAGAGCGGGCTGCGCGAGCGGATGCTGGTCGCGACGAAGGTCGGCCGGCACCCGGACGCGCCTGGCCTCGCCCCGGAGGACGTCCGCATCGCGATCGAGGGGAGCCTCGAGCGGCTCGGCACCCGGATCGACCTGCTCTCGTTCGACAGCGAGGACCCCGGGATCCCCATCGCCGACAGCCTGGCGGCGGTCGCGCCGTTCCTGGCGGACGGCTCGGTCGGCGCCCTGGGCGCCGCGCACTTCAGCGGAGCCGCGATCACGGCGCTGCACGAGACGGCGACCGCGTTCGCACTGCCGTCGCTCTCGGCCGTCGTGTCGGAGTACAGCCTGATGGAGCGCCGGACCTACGAGACCGACGTCGCCCCCGAGGTGGTGCGGCTCGAGCTCGGCACCCTCGCGCGGCTGCCCCTGGCGAGCGGCTACCTCACCGGCGCCCTGCGCAGCCGCACGGACGAGCCGGAGTCGGCCCTGTTCGAGGCGGGCCTGGACTACGTCGGCCGCCACGGCTCCCGCGTGCTCGCTGCCCTCGACGAGATCGCCGGGGCCCACGGCACGGAGCCCGGCGTGGTCGCGCTCGCCTGGGTGCTCTCGCACCAGGAGGTCTCGGCGGCGATCGTCCGGGCGCGGAACGCCGCGGAGCTCGAGTCGCTGTTCGCGGCGGCCGCGCTCCCACTGACCCGGAGCGACATCGCCCAGCTGGACCGCGTCTCCGCCTGAGGCTCTCGCCCGCGGGTCCGCCGCCGTCGGGCGCCGCGCCCCGCGCCGGGCTCGGAGCGGGGCGCGGCGAGGTTCAGCGGCGCAGGATGCGCGCCTCCCACGGGCCTAGCGTCGACCCGGTCGCACCGGCGACGTTGCCGAGGACCGTCTCGGCAGCCGCCCACTCCTCGAGCAGCGGCACGTCGATCGGCTCGCCGGACACGTTCCCGACGACGAGCAGCTCGCCCGGTCCGGTGCGCGTGAAGGCGAAGAGCGCGGGGTGCTCGGGCTCCAGCAGCGCGAAGCGGCCCAGCTGCACCGTCTCATCGGCGTGCCGCAGCGCGATCAGCGCCCGGTAGTACTCGAAGACCGACCGCTCGGCGGCCCGGTCGGCGGCGACGTTCACCTCGGCGGCGTTCGGGTTGACCGCGATCCACGGCTCGCCGGTCGTGAAGCCGGCCTGGGGGCCGTCGTCCCACTGCACCGGCGTGCGGGCGTTGTCGCGGCTCTGCGCGCGCAGCCCGGCGAGCACGATCGCCGGGTCCTCGCCGCGCTCGTCGACGGCCTCGGCCCAGTAGTTCAGGGACTCGACGTCGCGGAAGTCCTCGATGCCGGCGAACGGGACGTTCGTCATCCCGATCTCGTCGCCCTGGTAGATGTACGGCGTGCCGCGCTGGAGGTGGAGGAGCGTCGCCCAGAGGGTAGCGGACTCGTAGCGGTGCGCGCCGTCGTCCCCGAAGCGGGAGACGAGACGCGGCTGGTCGTGGTTGCCGAGGTACAGGCTGTTCCAGCCGCGCTCGGCCAGGCCGTCCTGCCAGCGCGCGAGGTTGGCCTTCAAGGCGACCAGGTCCAGCGGCACCGGGTGGAACTTGTCGACTCCGTGGTCGATGCCGACGTGCTCGAACTGGAAGACCATGTCGAGCTCACGCCGCTCGGGATCCGTCACGAGCACCGCCTCCTCGAGGGTGACCCCGGGCATCTCGCCGACGGTGAGGAAGGAGCCCTCGCGGTGCGCGAACACGGCCTCGTGCATCTCGCGGAGGTACTCGTGGAGCCGCGGACCCACCCCTCCGACGATGCCCGTGCCGCCCTGCTCGCCGTCGACGGCTCCGACGTCCTTCGAGACGAGGTTGATCACGTCCATCCGGAAGCCGTCCACTCCGCGGTCGAGCCAGCGGTTCATCATCGCGTGCACCGCGTTCCGCACCTCGGGGTTCTCCCAGTTGAGGTCCGGCTGCTGCACCGCGAAGAGGTGGAGGAAGTACTCGTCCGTCGCCGGGTCGAGCGTCCAGGCCGGGCCGGAGAAGTAGGAGCGCCAGCCGTTCGGCTCGGCGACGTCGAGGCCGGCGCCGGCGGCCGCCTCGAGCTCGCGGCCGGGCTCGGCCGAGCGGCGCCCGCGGCGCCACCAGTACCAGTCGCGCTTCGGGTCCTCCTGCGAGGAGCGGGACTCGACGAACCAGGCGTGCTCGTCGCTCGTGTGATTGACCACGAGGTCCATCACGATGCGGATGCCGCGCTCGTGGGCCTCCGCGAGGAGCAGGTCGAACTCCTCCAGGGTGCCGAACCGCGGGTCGATGTCCTCGTAGTCCGAGATGTCGTAGCCGTTGTCGTGCTGCGGCGACGGGTAGACCGGCGAGAGCCAGATCACGTCGACCCCCAGGTCGGCGAGGTGGTCGAGCTTCGAGCGGATGCCGCCCAGGTCGCCGATGCCGTCGCCGTTCGAGTCCGCGAACGAGCGCGGGTAGATCTGGTAGACGACGGCGCTCGTCCACCAGGGCGCGGACGTCTCCCGCTCGGGGGAGCCGGAGGTCGGGGCGGCGGTCTCGGAGGGGGTCGGGGCGGCGGAGTCCATGGTCGCGAATCTAGCCCGGACGGCCGACACGGAGGGGCCCGCCGCACCGCTCGCCGGCGCGAGTCGACCCCGCCGGCGGCGCCCGTGTAACGATCTGGTGAACCGTGCGCGACCCGGCGGAGTGGCGGCTCCGGCGCTCGGATACTCTCTCCCCTGGCGGGACCCGAGCCGCCGCAGGGAGAGTGGTGGCGTGCCCAGGGACAGGACCGGCGCCGTCGTGCGGGCTCCCCGTCACAGTGCCGTCCCGCTCCCGCCCGCGGTCTCCCGCGCAGCCGCCTCGAGCGGCGTCCTCGCCGAGACCGGCCCCGTCGAGCCGACCGCCGTCGCACCCTCGCACCGCCGGCCGATGGGCGACTCCGGCCACGACCTCTTCCCCTTCGTGCTCGACGCGGCGGCGCTCGGCCGCGACGACGGTGCCGCGCTGCTCGAGCGCTACGCGGCGTGGGGCGGCAACGGCGTCGTCGTCACCGACTCGAGCCTCGCGGAGGGCGTCGGCGGCTGGCCCGCCGGACACCGCGACCGGGACCGCTTCCTCCTGATCGGCCGCTTCGCCGCTCCGGTCGGCGCGCCCGCGACGCCGCGTGCACTCGTGGACCGTGTCGAGGGGGCGCTGCGCCGCCTCCGCACCGATCGCCTCGATGTGCTGGCGGTCCGCCCCGACGGGGCCGGACGCCTCGACGAGCTCCTCAGCGCTGTCGACGTGATGCTGGCGCGCGGGCTGGTGCGGTCGGTGGTCGCCTCCGGATTCTCTCCGGAGGAGCTGTTCGAGGCGCGCGTCCTGGCCGCCCACGGGCTGCCCCGCCTCGCCGGCGCGGAGGTCCGCTGGAACCTGCTGGAGCGGCCCGGCTCGGAGGGCGATCTCGGCCTCGTCGCCGCCGGCCAGGGACTCGCCCTGCTCGCGACCGTCCCCCTCGCCCACGGGTTCCTCCGCGGCGCCGAGCGCACCCGCCGCGAGCTCGGCCGCCTGCCCGACGGGGCACTCGCCGCCGCCCACCTCGGGCGCCGCGGACGCCGGGTCCTCGCCGTCCTCGACGCGATCGGTGCCGAGCTCTCGGCCGCTCCCGCCGCCGTCGCCCTGGCCTGGCTGCTCGGCCGGCCGCGGCTGACCGCCGCGACGGTCGCCCCGCGCTCACCCGCCGACGTGGACGCGCTGGTGCGCGCGGTCTCGCTCGAGCTCGACCCCGGACACCTGGCCGCGCTGGAGCGCGCGCGCCGCTGACCGCGCCCGTCCGCGACGCCCCCTGCACCTCTCCCGCCACGGCGCGACAGCCCGGCTCGGGCCGCCGTCGCGGTGGCCTAGGGTGGGCACGATGAATCACGGAGTCGCACTGCCCCTCGACCAGCCGGAGACGTCAGTCCGGGCCGCAGGCGGATCCACGGTCCGCCGCTCCGTCCTCCCGAGCGGTGTCCGCATCCTCAGCGAATCGGTGCCCGGCGCCCGCAGCGCCACGATCGGCTTCTGGGTCGCCGCGGGTTCTCGCGACGAGCGGCCCGGCCGCCCCGCGACCGCGGGCGAGCCCGCCGTGCCCTCCAACGTCGGCTCGACGCACTTCCTCGAGCACCTGCTGTTCAAGGGCACGCAGAAGCGGTCCGCCCTCGACATCGCCGTGTCCTTCGACTCCGTGGGCGGGGAGCACAACGCTCTCACCGCCAAGGAGTACACCTGCTACTACGCCAAGATCCAGGACCGCGACCTCCCGATGGCGGTCGAGGTGATCGCCGACATGGTGACCTCGAGCCTGATCGATCCGGACGAGTTCGAGACCGAGCGCGGGGTCATCCTCGAGGAGCTGGCGATGGCGGACGACGATCCGGCCGACGTGGCGGGCGAGAAGCTGTTCGAGGCCGTGTTCGGCGACCACCCGCTGGGCCGCCCGATCGGGGGCACCGCCGCGACCATCGGCGAGGCCACCCGGGACGCGGTCTGGGCGCACTACCGCGCCGCCTACCGCCCGCGCGACGTGGTGATCACCGTCGCCGGCGCCGTCGACCACGAGGTGCTCGTCGCTCTGCTCCAGCGGGTCCTCGTCGCCGACGGCTGGGACCTCGGCACAGCGGCCCCGCCCGTCGAGCGGCGCGTCGGCGGCCGTGCGTCCTACACACGCGGCAGGGCCCTGTCGGTGGTGCACCGCCCCACCGAGCAGGCGAACCTGCTGGTCGGCTTCCCCGGTCTCGCAGCGGGCGACGAGCGGCGGATGACGATGGGCGTCCTCAACTCGATCCTCGGCGGCGGCATGTCCTCGCGGCTGTTCCAGGAGGTGCGCGAGAAGCGCGGCCTGGCCTACTCCGTCTACTCCTTCGCCCCGTCCTACTCGGACGCCGGCCTCTTCGGGCTCTACGCCGCGTGCACCCCGGCGAAGGCGGGGACGGTCGCCGAGCTCCTGCTCACCGAGTTCCACCGCCTCGCCGAGGACGGCGTCACCGACGACGAGCTCGCGCGCGCCCGCGGCCAGCTCTCGGGAGCGGCGGCGCTCGCGCTGGAGGACTCCGACACCCGGATGTCGCGCCTCGGACGCGCCGAGCTGACCTTCGGCGAGTTCGTCGACCTCGACGAGAGCCTGCGCCGACTCGCCCTCGTCGGCGCGGAGGACGTCCAGGCACTCGCGGCAGACTTGGCCCGGGGGCCGTCGTCGATCTCGGCCGTCGGCGCGGTCGACGAGTCGGCCTTCGCCGGGATCGCCGGGATCGAGAGCGCCTCCGCGATCTGATCCGATCGTCGAACGCCCGCTGACCGCGCACCGCCGCGCCGCACCAGGGAGGACCCCGTGTCCCACTACATCTACCTCGTCCGCCACGGCGAGCAGCAGGACGCCGAGCACGGCATGCCGGACGGCCCGCTCTCGGCCCGTGGTGAGCGCCAGGCGAGGCTCATCGCCGAGCGGCTCGGCGGAGTCCCCTTCACCGGAGCGTGGCACTCCCCGCTGCGCCGGGCCGAGGAGACGGCCGCACGCTTCCAGACGCTTCTGCCGAGCCTGCCGCTCCAGCCGTCCTCGCTGCTGTTCGACTGCATCCCCTCGGGGCCGACCCCGGACATGCCCAAGGCGTTCGAGCCCTTCTTCGGCAGCGTCACCGCGGCCGAGATCGAGGCGGGGCACGCGCAGATGCAGGACGCGGTGGCCGAGTTCCTGGCACCGTCGCGCGAGGACCGCCACGACCTCCTCATCACCCACAACTTCGTGATCGGCTGGTTCGTCCGCCACGTGTTCGACGCTCCCGACTGGCGGTGGCTGGGCCTCAACCAGGCCAACTGCGGGCTGACGATCATCCGCGTCCGCTCCCGCAAGCCGCCGGTGCTCGTCGTGCACAACGATCTCTCGCACCTGCCCGTGGAGCTGCGCACCGGCCTGCCCGAGGCCCAGCCGTACTGAGCTGCGGGCTACGCTGAGTCGGTGACTACCTCCGTCGCCGTGGTCGGCGCGTCCGGCCGACTCGGCTCGTTCACCTGCTCGCTCATCGAGGCGTCGAGCGAGTTCTCGCTCGTCGCGCGGCTCGGCTCGCGGAGCGATCCCGCCGAGATGCTCGCGGCCGACGTCGTCGTCGACATGACCGTGCCGGCCGTCAGCCAGCAGATCGTCGACTTCGCCGTGGCCAACGGGAGGAAGGTGCTCGTCGGCACCTCCGGCTGGACCGGCGACCGGATCGCGGCCCTCCGGCGCAGCGTCGCCGAGCAGCCGGAGGCCGGCGTCGTGATCATCCCCAACTTCTCGCTGGGCTCGGTGCTCGCGACCGCGCTGGCCACCGTGGCCGCGCGCTTCTTCGACGCCGCCGAGATCGTCGAGACCCACGGCGCCCGCAAGGTCGACTCGCCCTCCGGGACCGCGGTCCGCACGGCCGAGCTGCTGCTGCGCGCCCGGGCCGAGCTCGGTCCGGTGCAGGCTCCGCACACCGACCAGCGGGCCCGCGGCCAGCAGGTCGCGAGCGTCCCGGTCCACAGCCTCCGCCTGCCCGGAGTGGAGGCGCGCCAGGAGGTCGTCTTCGGCGGCACCGGCGAGACGGTCACCATCCGGCACGACACCACCTCGCAGGCGTCCTACGAGCTGGGCGTCCTGCGCGCTCTCGACGCGGTCCGGACGACCACGGGCGTGGTGGTGGGCCTCGACGCGCTGATCGACCTGCGCGCCGCCTTCGACGCCGCGCCTCTCGACGAGCGGCCGGTCGACGAGCAGCCCGTCATCGACCGGGCTCCGTCCGGCCAGGCCGCCGCAGCGACGAGCACCCCGTGAGGACCCGCATCGGCGTCGTCCTGATGGCGGTCCTGCTCGCCCTCTACCTGTTCGTCTGCCTGCAGTACTCCGTCGTCGCCTTCGCCGCGGCGACGGTGCCCGGCATCGTGATGGGCGTCGGCCTGCTGATCCTCGGCGCCGTCGGCGTCTGGGGGCTCGTGCGCGAGCTGCTGTTCGGGCTCCGCGCCGAGAAGCTGGCCCGTCGGCTGGAGGGCGAGAACGCGTTGCCGCAGGAGGTCCTCGACTCGCGGGCCAGCGGGGGTCCGCTCCGGGAGGAGGCGGACGCGCTGTTCCCGCAGTACGCGGAGGAGGTCGACGCGCAGCCCGGGAGCTGGCGTGCCTGGTACCGCCTCGGCCTCGCCTACGACGCCAGTGGCGACCGCAAGCGCGCCCGAGGCGCCATCCGCCGGGCCATCGCGCTGGAGCACGAGGCTCCGGCCTGACCGCTCGGCCGCGACTCGAGCGCGGCTCTCCGGGCGAGAACCGCTCGGGCGGCCGGGATCAGGCGAGCACCCACTCCAGCGCCGCGCCGACCGTGCGGTGGCGGAACTCGAAGCCGTCGTCGAGCAGCCGCTGGGGGACCAGGCGCTGGCTCGAGAGCAGGAGCTCGTGCCCGGCGTCGCGCAGCGCGAGCTCGATGATCTTCTCGGGGACGGCCAGCTTGAACGGGCGGTGCAGCTGCTCGGCGAGGGTGCGCATCACGTCGTTCGCGGTCGCCGGCACCGGTCCGGCGAGGTTCACCGGGCCCGAGAGCGAGGACGTGAGCAGGTGGCGGATCGCCGCGGCCTCGTCATAGAGGCTGATCCAGGGCCAGGCCTGGTTGCCGCTGCCGAGGGGTCCGCTGAGGCCGAGCTTCGTCAGGGGCAGGAGCGGCTTGAGCGCGCCGCCGTCGCCGAGGACGAGCCCGGTGCGAGCGGTGACCACCCGCGTGGCCTCGGGCGCGAGGTGAGCGGCCTTCTCCCAGCGGTCGACGACGTCGGCGAGGAACCCGTCGCCACGCGAGGACTGCTCGGTGAGCTCCTCGCCCGGGCGGTCTCCGTAGTAGCCGACCGCGGAGGCGTTGATCAGCGTCGTCGGCGGGGTCGAGGACATCCGCATCGCGTCGGTGAGGGTCTGCGTGGACTGGATCCGCGAGTCGAGGATCTCCCGCTTGTAGGACGCGGTCCACGGCAGGCGGCTGATCGAGGCGCCGGAGAGGTTGATCACGGCGTCGACGCGGTCGAGCACGCTGAAGTCGAGCATGTGGGAGGTGGGCGCCCAGTGGAACTCGTCCGGGCTCGACGGCGCGTGGCGCACCAGGCGCAGGATCTCGTGCCCCTCGGCGCGCAGCTGGCGGGTCAGCTCGGAGCCGATCATCCCGCTGGCGCCCGAGATCAGGACGCGGAGCCGGGGAGCGGACGCATCCGGCCGGGCCGAGGGCAGCTCGGACGGCGTCGACACGTGCTCGCCCGGCGTGCGCGCGGCGCGTCGCGGCGAGCCGGAGTCCGTGGTCCCGTCGTGGTCGGAGTGCCGTGCGGATGAGTCGCTCATGGTGCCTCCCGGAGCCGGTCGCGGGCCGCCCGCGAAGCGGACCCAGCCTAGAGCCTCACGCCCGGGAGCCGGCCGAGCGCCCGACCAGGCCGGCCCGCGCGAGCACGAGGTAGAGCTCGCAGCCCAGGCAGAGGCCGAACACGGCGTTGAGGAAGGCGGCGAGGAAGGCGACGGCCGCGGCGACCGGAACCGATCCCGGGACGCCGGCGACGTGCAGGAGGACGCCGGCGCCGGTCACCACCAGGCCGATCAGCTGGGCGAAGCGCGGCGGGCGGGCGTCCTCCCACTCGCGCGGCGGTGCCAGGTGCGGCCGGACCACCCGGCGGAACAGCACCGCCCAGGGGCCGGAGCCGACGCCGCGCGCGGCCGACCAGGCGAAGAGGGCGGCGAGCGCGAGCAGCAGGAGGAAGCCGGGCTGGGAGAGCCGGCCGTCGAGGTCGGCCCGGGCCGCGGCCGCGAGCCCGAGGCCCACGGCCGTGAGGAGGAGTGCGGCGGTGACTCCGGCGGCGACCCTCGGGCCGCGGGGATCGACGGTGCCGGACGGGGGAGTGGCGCCGGTGGTGGAGGGGGAGCGGGTGCTCATCATGTCTCCTGGAGTCGGTCGAGCTCGATGGTCAGGGCGGCCCGGGTCGGAGCGCCGCCGACGCGGCTGCGCGGCACTCCGTCTCGATCGAGCAGGAGGAGCGTGGGCGTCTGCCGGACGCGGAAGCGCGCCGCAAGGTCGGGGCGGTGCGTCAGATCGACGTCGAGGTGCGCCAGCCCGGGCCGCTGCTGGGCGAGCTCCCCGAGCATCCGTCGCACTGCAGGGCACCGCGTGCAGACGTCGGTCGAGAACTGCACGACTGTGGCCCGGGTCCCGAGCACTGCGCCGGGGACGAGCTCGCCGGGGTCGATCGCGGGGTCCTGGCGCGAGGGGGCGCTCGCGACGCGCCCTGAGCGGGCCCGATGGACAGCCCCGAGGACGACGCCCAGCACGACGAGGCCGAGCAGTGCGGCGAGGATCGTCACGGGCTCCATCCGGGAAGCGTAGGTCGGCGCGGGCGCTGCGCGGACGACTGTTTCGGGATGTGACGACGGCCGCGGTCGGAGCGTGGTCTAGGTTCGATCCGTGACCGAACAGAGCAGCCTCAGCGCAGACCCGAGCAGTCCCGTCTTCCGCAGCGACGTCGTCGTCGAGCTGGTCCGCGCGAGCGCCCACGACTCCGACGTGCTGTTCGCGGCCCGCGTCTCGACCCAGGGCGAGAAGACGCTCGCCGAGGCGCTCGACGGCGAGGAGTCCGACGCCGAGCTGCAGCGCAAGCGCGACCGCGGCCTGATCAACTACCTCATGCGCGACCGCCACGGCTCGCCGTTCGAGCACAACTCGATGACCTTCTACGTGCAGGCGCCGATCTTCGTCTTCCGCGAGTTCATGCGGCACCGCATCGCCTCCTACAACGAGGAGTCGGGCCGCTACCGCGAGCTCCGTCCGGTCTTCTACGTGCCCGGCCCCCGCCGCAACCTCGTGCAGGTCGGCAAGCCCGGCGCCTACTCCTTCGAGCCGGGCACCCCCGAGCAGGCCGAGCTCGTCGCCGAGGAGACGCGCCGCGTCAGCACGCAGGCCTACGAGTCGTACCGGCGGATGCTCGGCGAGGGCGTCGCCCGCGAGGTCGCCCGGATCGTCCTCCCGCTGAACATCTACTCGTCGATGTACGTCACGCTCAACGCCCGCTCGCTGATGAACTTCCTCTCCCTGCGCACCAAGCGCGAGGACTCGACATTCCCCTCCTTCCCGCAGCGCGAGATCGAGATGGCGGCCGAGCAGATGGAGACGCACTTCCAGGAGCTGATGCCCCTCACGGCCGCCGCCTTCACGGCGAACGGCCGCGTCGCTCCGTAGCCCGCCGCCCGGCGAGGACGAGCGGGCCGTCCCGCCCGATCCGCCTGCTGCCGTCCGCGCGGGCGGCTCCGGGAACCTCCTCCCGGCGGCGCGGCGGCGACCCGCTACCCTGGCAGCGTGTCAACTCCGGAGAATCCCTTCGGCCAGGTCCTGGTCGCCCTGGTCACCCCGTTCACCGCCGACGGCGAGGTCGACTGGCCCGGTGTCGAGAAGCACATCGACGACTGCATCGCAGCGGGCGCGGACGGCATCGTGGTCACCGGGACCACGGGCGAGACCAGCACCCTGACCGACCCGGAGAAGATCCGCCTCGTCGAGGTCGGCCGCTCGGTCGCCGGGGGCCGCGCCAAGATCATCACGGGAGGCGGCTCGAACGAGACCGCCCACGCCATGCAGCTCGCCCGTCAGAGCGAGAAGGCCGGCGCCGACGGCAACATGATCGTCACCCCGTACTACAACAAGCCCACGCAGGCGGGCGTGCTCACCCACTTCCGGATGATCGCGGATGCGACGGACCTGCCGGTGATCCTCTACGACATCCCCGGCCGCACCGGCGTGCCGATCCGCTACGAGACGATCCTGCGGGCGGCCAAGCACCCGAACATCCTGGCCGTGAAGGACGCGAAGGGCGATCTCTCCGAGGTCAGCCGCGTGCTCAACCAGACCGACCTGATGTACTTCTGCGGCGACGACGCGAACGTGCTCCCCGAGCTCGCCATCGGCGCCACGGGGCTCATCGGCGTCACCGCGAACATCGCCGCCGCGCCGTACCGCACGATCGTCGACGCCGTGAACGCGGGCGACCTCCACGCGGCCACCCGCGCGCACCAGCAGCTCGAGCCGCTCGTGCGCGCCGTGATGACGCACGTCCCCGGGACCGTCGCCGCGAAGTACATCCTGCACGGCCTCGGCCGCATCTCCTCGCCGCGCGTGCGGCTGCCCCTGGTCGGCCCGGAGGAGTCGGAGGCGGCGCTCATCGAGGACGAGCTCGGCCTGGTCCGCGACATCCCGGGCGTCGACTTCCGCAACTTCCGGCCCGACCGCAACGCCGCGGCCGGCGGCGCCCTCCCGAAGGTCGCCGGCACCACCCGCTGAGCCCGAGCGGCACGTCCCGAGAAAGCACCGCTGGAGAAGGAGGGCGCATGCCCGGTCCCGTGATCATCCCCGCCCCGCTCGCTCCGGGAACGCTCCGGATCATCCCCCTCGGCGGCCTCGGCGAGATCGGCCGCAACATGACCGTCTTCGAGATCGACGGCAGGCTCCTGGTCGTCGACTGCGGCGTGCTCTTCCCGGAGGAGGACCAGCCGGGCGTCGACCTGATCCTCCCGGACTTCACGCCCATCCGGGACAGGCTCGACGACATCGTCGGAGTGGTCCTCACCCACGGCCACGAGGACCACATCGGCGCCGTCCCCTACCTGCTCCGCCTGAAGCGCGACATCCCGCTGATCGGCTCCACCCTCACGCTCGCCCTCGTCGAGGCGAAGCTCAAGGAGCACCGGATCACGCCGTACACGCTCACGGTGAAGGAGGGCGACGTCGAGAACCTCGGGCCCTTCGAGCTCGAGTTCGTCGCCGTGAACCACTCGATCCCGGACGCGCTGGCCGTGTCGATCGTCACCGACGCGGGCTCGGTGCTGCACACCGGCGACTTCAAGATGGACCAGCTGCCGCTCGACGGCCGGATCACCGACCTGCGCGCCTTCGCCCGCCTCGGCGAGGAGGGAGTCGACCTGTTCATGGTCGACTCCACCAACGCCGACGTCCCCGGCTTCACGCCGAGCGAGCGCGACATCGGCCCGGTCATCGAGAGCGTCATGGCCAGGGCGACCCGCCGCGTCATCGTCGCGAGCTTCTCCAGCCACGTGCACCGGGTGCAGCAGGTGCTCGACGCGGCCCACGCCACGGGCCGCCGCGTGGCGCTGCTCGGCCGCTCCATGGTCCGCAACATGCGCATCGCCGCGGATCTCGGCTACCTGCACGTCCCTCCGGGAGTCCTGGTCGACATGAAGAAGTCGGGCGACGTCCCCGAGGACAGGATCGTCTACATGTCCACCGGGTCGCAGGGCGAGCCGATGGCCGTCCTCAGCCGGATGGCCAACCTCGATCACCAGATCGAGCCGGGGGAAGGCGACACCGTGATCCTCGCCTCCAGTCTCATCCCCGGCAACGAGAACGCGGTGTACCGGGTCATCAACGGGCTCACGCGGCTCGGAGCGACCGTCGTGCACAAGGGCAACGCGAAGGTGCACGTGTCCGGGCACGCCGCGGCCGGCGAGCTCCTCTACTGCTACAACATCCTCAAGCCGCTGAACGTGATGCCGGTGCACGGCGAGTACCGGCACCTGGTCGCGAACGCGCAGCTCGCGCGTGAGACCGGGATCGCGGAGGAGAACACGATCATCGCCGAGGACGGCACCGTGATCGACCTGCTCGACGGCAGGGCGACCGTCGTCGGACGGCTCGACCTGGGGTTCGTCTACGTCGACGGATCGTCGGTGGGCGAGATCACCGACGCCGACCTCAAGGACCGGCGGATCCTCGGCGAGGAGGGCTTCATCTCGATCATCGTGGTGGTCGAGGCGGGCACGGGGCGGATCGTCGTCGGCCCCGAGATCCACGCGAAGGGCTTCGCGGAGGACGACAGCGTCTTCGACGAGGTCAAGCCGCGGATCGCGGCCGCGCTCGAGGAGGCGGTGCGGAACGGGGCGAGCGATCAGCACGCGCTCTCGCAGGCCGTCCGTCGCGTCGTCGGCCGCTGGGTCAACACCTCCTACCGCCGCCGGCCCATGATCGTGCCGCTCGTCATCGAGGCCTGAGCCTCCCGGCCGGCGGCGGATCGGCGCCTGCCGTCGCGGCGCGGGTCACCGGCCCTGACGGGGGCGGCGGGTACGGTGGCCTCATGGCGACCAGTACCAAGACGACCTCGCGCGGGCGCGGCAGCGCGACTCCGCGCTCCGGCGCGCCGCGATCCGGCCGGGGCTCGGGCAAGGCGGCCGCTGAAACGAAGACGGTGGCCTTCGAGTCCGCCCCGCGCACCAACCCCGCCGTGCGGCTCTGGATGGCGCTGGCCCACCTCGCGGGCGGCGCCGCCCGCGCCCTCGGTCCCGAGCGGCTGGCGAAGGAGGAGCGCCGCGACGGCGTCCCCTTCCTGCTGCTGCTGCTGGCCGTCGCGGGCGCGGTGGTCGAGTGGTTCCTCGCGACCGACCCGGTCGCCCTGGTGCTCGACGCGTGGAGCTTCGGCGGCTTCTTCGGCCGTGTCGCCTACGTGCTGCCGGTCGTCCTTCTCCTCTTCTCCCTCTGGCTCTTCCGGCACCCCCGGTCCGTCGACGACAACGGGCGGATCGGCGTGGGCGTCATCACGCTGCTCGTCGCCTCCGCCGGCATCTGCCACGCGCACCTCGGCCTGCCGCAGCCCGGCCAGGGAATCGAGTCCATGGCGGCCGCGGGAGGCGTCCTCGGCTGGCTGGTGGGCGCCCCGCTCGCGGCGATCGCCACCGTCCCCGGCGCGACCGTGCTGCTGTCTCTCGTGATCCTGCTGTCGCTGTTCATCATCACCAAGACCCCGCCGAACCGCATCGGCGCGCGCTCGCGGGAGCTCTACGGCTACCTCTTCGGCGCCCCCGTGCTCGACGACGAGGAGCGCGCCCGCCTCAAGGCCGAGCGGGCCGCCGCGAAGGCCGCGGCGAAGGCGGAGGCCGAGCAGGAGGAGGACGCGCAGCAGGACGGCGGAGAGCTGCCCTGGTGGCGGCGCACCGAGTCCGGGCGCGAGGACGAGCCGACCGTGCAGACCGAGCTCCCGATCGACTCCTTCACCGAGGTCATCGAGGGCGCCGCGCCGGCCCGCGGCCGCGCGAAGGGCCTCGACACCGCGCTCGAGGAGCGCGACGACGAGGCCCACCCGCCGACCCGCTCCTACGCCACCGAGGTGCTGGCCGAGGCCGAGACCGCCGAGGCGGCGCTCGCCCGCTTCGAGCAGACGGGCGCTCCCCGCGGCGCGACCGGCGTGGTCGACGACGACGCGACCGAGGTCATCCGGCTCGACCGCCTCGACGTGGCGCCCGCCGTCCCGATCCCGCCCGTCATCGAGACCGGCCCGATCGCGCCCCTCGCCGAGGAGGACCCGACCGCCGGTTTCGACTCCTCGTTCGAGGACGACGCGCCGTACCGCCTCCCCTCGGCGGCCGCCCTCTCGACGGGCACGCCCTCCAAGGCGCGCTCGGCGGCCAACGACGAGATGGTCCGCGCCATCACCGAGGTGCTGCAGCAGTTCAACGTGGACGCGACGGTCACCGGCTTCTCCCGCGGCCCGACCGTCACCCGCTACGAGATCGAGCTCGGCCCCGGCGTCAAGGTCGAGCGCGTCACCGCGCTCAGCAAGAACCTCTCCTACGCCGTCGCCAGCAACGAGGTCCGGATCCTCTCCCCGATCCCGGGCAAGAGCGCGATCGGCGTCGAGATCCCCAACACGGACCGCGAGATCGTCTCCCTGGGCGACGTCCTCCGCTCGCCGGCCTCGACGACGTCCACGCACCCGATGACCATCGGCGTCGGCAAGGACGTCGAGGGCGGCTACGTCGTGGCGAACCTCGCCAAGATGCCGCACCTCCTGGTCGCCGGCTCCACCGGCTCCGGCAAGTCCAGCTTCGTCAACTCGATGATCACGAGCCTGCTGATGCGCGCGCGCCCGCAGGACGTGCGCATGGTCCTGATCGACCCCAAGCGCGTGGAGCTCACCATCTACGGCGGAGTGCCGCACCTGATCACTCCGATCATCACGAACCCCAAGAAGGCCGCCGAGGCGCTGCAGTGGGTCGTGAAGGAGATGGACATGCGCTACGACGACCTGGCGTCGTTCGGGTTCCGCCACATCGACGACTTCAACGCGGCCGTCCGCGCCGACGAGATCAAGCTCCCCGCGGGCAGTAGCCGCGTCCTCAAGCCGTACCCGTACCTCCTCGTGGTGGTCGACGAGCTCGCCGACCTGATGATGGTCGCCCCGCGCGACGTCGAGGACTCGATCGTGCGCATCACCCAGCTCGCGCGCGCCTCGGGCATCCACCTCGTGCTGGCCACGCAGCGGCCGAGCGTCGACGTGGTGACCGGCCTCATCAAGGCGAACGTGCCCAGCCGCCTCGCCTTCGCGGTGACCAGCGTGACCGACTCGCGGGTCATCCTCGACCAGCCGGGAGCCGACAAGCTCATCGGGCAGGGCGACGGCCTCTTCCTCCCCATGGGGACCAACAAGCCGATGCGCGTCCAGGGCGCCTGGGTCCGCGAGGACGAGATCGCGAAGGTCGTCGAGCACGTCACCCGTCAGGCGCAGCCCGAGTACCGCCAGGACATCACCGTGCAGGCGCAGCGCAAGGAGATCGACTCCGACATCGGGGACGACCTCGAGCTGCTGGTCGCGGCGGCCGAGCTCGTCGTCAGCACGCAGTTCGGCTCGACCTCGATGCTGCAGCGCAAGCTCCGCGTCGGCTTCGCCAAGGCCGGCCGACTGATGGACCTGCTCGAGTCGCGCGAGGTCGTCGGCCCCTCCGAGGGGTCGAAGGCCCGCGACGTGCTGGTCACCGCCGAGCAGCTGCCGGGCGTCCTCGCGCGGATGCGCGGCGAGGACCCGGGCGAGGGGCCGGCCGCGCCGTCCTCGGTCGCCCCGGATCCGTACGCGGATCCGCTGGCCGAGCCGACGGGGCCCGCCGCCACCGACTACCACGACGACGACGAGGGGTCCGGCGAGGACGCCTGGACGCTGACGGGACGCGAGTGACCGTCCCGGTCGCCCGCACTGCGAGGAACGGCGGAACACGATGACCCACCCCACCGCACCGGCTCCGGCCGCGTCGGGCAACTGGAACCTGCCGAACGCGATCACGGTCCTCCGGATCCTGCTGGCGCCCGTCTTCTTCTGGCTCCTGCTGGCCGACGGGGGGCAGGACGGCGGGATCCGGATCGCCGCGGCGCTCCTCTTCATCGTCGCGATCGCCACGGACGGCATCGACGGGCACATCGCCCGGAGCCGGGGCCTCGTGACCGATCTCGGCAAGCTCCTGGATCCGATCGCCGACAAGGTGCTGACCGGTGCGGCGCTCGTCGGGCTCTCGATCCTCGCGGAGCTGCCGTGGTGGGTGACGATCGTCATCCTGGTGCGCGAGATCGGCATCACCGTCTTCCGGATGGCCGTGCTCTCGGACCGGGTGATCCCGGCGTCGCGGGGCGGCAAGCTCAAGACGATCGTGCAGTCGATCGCGATCTCCCTCGCTCTGCTGCCGCTCTGGGCCGTCCTCGGCGAGTGGGTCCACTGGCTGAACGGCATCACGATGACGGCCGCGGTGGTGCTCACGGTCGCCACCGGGATCGACTACCTCGCCGACGCCGCCCGCCAGAGCCGGGCCGCCCGGTCGACGCGGTGACGGCCGCGCAGCTGATCGCCGAGCTCCGGCGGCGGGGTGTCGACCTCGCCGTCGCGGAGTCCCTCACCGGCGGCGCGCTCAGCTCCGCCCTCGTGGAGGTGCCCGGCGCCTCCGCCGTGTACCGCGGGGGAGTGGTGAGCTATGCCACCGACCTCAAGGACCGGCTCCTCGGGGTCGACGCGCGCGTCCTCGGCGAGCGGGGTCCCGTCGATCCCGCAGTCGCTGTGCAGATGGCGCGCGGAGCGTCCTCGCGGCTCGCGGCCGACGGGCGTCCGACGCTCGGCCTGGCGACCACGGGGGTCGCCGGTCCGGATCCGCAGGGGGACGCGGCCGTCGGCACCGTCTTCGTGGCGGCCGTCCTCGGCGAGGACGAGCTCGTCCGTGAGCACCGGTTCGACGGCGACCGCGCCGCGATCCGCGCCGCCTCGGTCGACGCGGCCCTCGCCCTCGGCGCGGAGCTGATCGCCCGCGGCGCATGAGGCGGATACCCAGCGAGGGCCCTCCGGGAATCGGAATGCGCCGCATTGCGGCCCGGTTACAACTGGTGTCGCTCACACGCAAAGTCCAGTCATCCGGTATTAGAGTCGACACCATACGAACCGGGTAGTGAACAGCTATCCGGTTCTCTCGTCCCAGCCCCCCGATCACCCGCTCCGGAATCTCCGGCGCTCGTGCTCGCGGTGCAGGTGCACGACATGCGGTTGACGTGGAGAAGGAGGGTCCAGTGGTTCTAGTTCGTCAGGAGATCGGCGATGTCCTCAGGGACTTTCGCCTGCAGAAAGGTCGTACGCTCCGTCAGGTGGCGAGCAAGGCGAGCGTTGCGCTCGGCTACCTGAGCGAGGTCGAACGCGGTCAGAAGGAGGCCTCCTCGGAGATCCTCGCCTCTGTCGCCGACGCCCTCGACACCCCCATCTCGGTGATCATGCGCGAGGTCGGCGATCGTCTCGCCGTCATCGAGGGCATCGACACCATCCCCGACACCATCCCGGCCGACATGGTCGCCGGCTTCGACGCGGACCTCGTCACGCAGTAGTCGGCCCCCGTCCCCTCCACGCACCGCACCCGTTCCACGCGAAGGGCGCCCAGGCTCCGGCCGGGCGCCCTTCGGCGTTCCCGGGGGAGTGCGGCCTCCGGGCAGCGGCTACCGTGGATGCATGCGCTTGAGCGAGTTCCGGCAGCTGGTGGACGACGAGTTCGGCGGCGCGTACGCCCGTGTCCTGGTCTCGGACCTCGTGCTGACCGAGCTCGGGGGCCGCACCGCCGAGCGCGCCCTCGCGGACGGAGCGGAGCCGCGCGAGGTCTGGCTCGCCCTCTGCCGCGCCAACGACGTCCCGGAGGCCCGGTGGCACGGCGTGGATCCGCGGAAGCGCCACCGCTGACGCTCCCGTCGCCGAAGCCGTGTTCGACACGCCGACGGCTCGTGCTCGAATCCGTGTTCGAACGGGTCTAGGCTCCTCCACAGAAGCAGGATCGGCCCCGTCTCCACGGAGTCGCTCTCGCTCGGCCCCGATGTCGGTGGTCGGGCGTACCGTCGGAGACACCTGAACGGACCTGCTTCACCGCCTTGTCGCAGCCGGCCGGCACTGTCACTCCGACAGCCACCGGCATGTCGCGACAGCCTGTAGGCGACACCACCACGAACACGAGAGCGAGACGGCCATGCCCAGTTCCTCCGACCGCGAGAAGTCCCTCGAGACCGCACTCGCCCAGATCGACCGCCAGTTCGGCAAGGGCGCCGTCATGCGCCTCGGCAGCGACGACCGCGCTCCCGTCGAGGTGATCCAGACCGGTTCGATCGCGCTCGACGTCGCGCTCGGGATCGGCGGGCTCCCGCGCGGCCGCATCGTCGAGATCTACGGCCCCGAGTCCTCCGGAAAGACCACCCTCACCCTGCACGCGATCGCGAACGCGCAGCGCAACGGCGGCATCGCCGCCTTCATCGACGCGGAGCACGCGCTCGACCCCGAGTACGCCAAGAAGCTCGGCGTCGACATCGACTCCCTCCTCGTGTCGCAGCCCGACACCGGAGAGCAGGCGCTCGAGATCGCCGACATGCTCGTGCGCTCGGGCTCGATCGACCTCATCGTGATCGACTCCGTCGCGGCCCTCGTGCCGCGTGCCGAGATCGAGGGCGAGATGGGCGACTCCCACGTCGGCCTGCAGGCGCGCCTCATGTCCCAGGCGCTGCGCAAGCTGACCGGCGGACTGAACACCACGAACACCACGATGATCTTCATCAACCAGCTGCGCGAGAAGATCGGCGTCTTCTTCGGAAGCCCCGAGACCACGGCGGGCGGCAAGGCGCTCAAGTTCTACGCGTCGGTCCGCCTCGACATCCGCCGCATCGAGACGCTGAAGGACGGCACCGACGCGGTCGGCAACCGCACGCGCGTCAAGGTCGTGAAGAACAAGATGGCCCCGCCCTTCAAGCAGGCCGAGTTCGACATCCTCTACGGCGTAGGCATCTCCCGCGAGGGCAGCCTGATCGACTTCGGCGTCGAGCACGAGATCGTCCGCAAGTCGGGCGCCTGGTACACCTACGACGGCGACCAGCTCGGTCAGGGCAAGGAGAAGGCGCGCCAGTTCCTCATCGACAACCCCGATGTGGCCGCCGAGATCGAGAAGCGCATCCTGGTCAAGCTCGGCGTGATCGTCGACCCGAACGCGGCCGTCGAGGCCGCGCCGGTCGCGATCGAGACCAAGCAGCCCGTGCGCAAGGGCGCCTAGCCCGTGGCGGAGAAGGCCGCGGAGGGGGCGAAGGGCCGCCCCGTGGCCTTCCTGCCCTGGGTCGACCGGGGTGCGGCGGGCGACGAGGGCTGGGCTCCGGCGGCGCCGGACGCAGACGGGGCCGGGTCGCTTCCGGATCCGTCCGGAGCCGGAACGCCGGGTACCAGTGCTCCCGGGGCGGCCGCAGGCGAGTCGGAAGGCTCCGCCGTCGGGGGCGCCGCGTCTCCGGCCTCCGAGCGGATCGCCGAGCTCTCGGCTCATGTCGCCCGGCGCGCGCCGGCGTTCGTCGAGAACGCGGACGACGAGGACGACGAGGACGCGATCGAGATCCCGGAGGAGATCGATCCCGAGCAGGTCGCGGATCGGATCGTACGGGGGCTCTCCCGCAAGAGCCTCTCGGTCGCCGAGGTCGAGGCGCGCCTCTACACGGAGGGCGTCGCCGAGAAGGACGCCCTCGAGATCCTCGAGCGCTTCACGCGCTTCGGCTACCTCGACGACCTCCGCATGGCGGAGCAGCTGGTCGTCTCGCTCCGTGACCGCAAGAAGCTCGGCCGCTCCTCCATCCAGCAGGAGCTGCGCGCGCGGAAGATCGACCCCGAGGCGATCGCGTCAGCGCTCGACGAGCTGGACGGCGACGACGAGTACCGCACGGCGCTCGAGCTCGCGCGCAAGCGCCTGCCGAGCCTGCGCTCTCTCTCCGACGAGGTCGCCGAGCGCCGGCTCACGGGATTCCTCGCGCGCCGCGGCTACGCCGGCGGACTCGTGCAGCGCGTCGTCCGCGAGACGATCCGCAAGCCGGGGTCGAGCGTCCGCTTCCGCTGACACGGCGGGCCGAGAGCGGTCCGACCGGAGCGTAGAATCCCACACCATGAGCACGCTCGGTACCGCCCCGCCGCCCGTCGCCGAGACCCGGCCGAGGACCTACGAGGTCCGTACGTTCGGGTGCCAGATGAACGTGCACGACTCCGAGCGGCTGAGCGGTTCGCTCGAGGCGGCGGGCTACGTGTCCGCCGATGGAGCCGAGGCCGACGTCGTCGTGATCAACACCTGCGCGGTGCGCGAGAACGCCGACAACAAGCTCTACGGCAACCTCGGCCACCTCGCGTCGGTGAAGCGCCGACACGAGGGGATGCAGATCGCGGTCGGCGGCTGTCTCGCGCAGAAGGACAAGAACGTCATCCTCGACCGTGCCCCGTGGGTCGACGTGGTCTTCGGCACGCACAACATGGGCGCCCTCCCTAGCCTGCTCGAGCGCGCCCGCCACAACGACGAGGCGCAGCTCGAGATCCTCGAATCGCTCGATGTCTTCCCCTCCACGCTCCCCACGAAGCGCGACTCGACCTACAGCGGCTGGGTCTCGATCTCGGTCGGCTGCAACAACACCTGCACCTTCTGCATCGTCCCCTCGCTCCGCGGCAAGGAGAAGGACCGGCGTCCCGGCGACGTGCTCGCCGAGATCCAGGCGCTCGTGGACGACGGCGCGATCGAGGTCACCCTTCTCGGCCAGAACGTGAACTCCTACGGCGTCGAGTTCGGCGATCGCCAGGCGTTCTCGAAGCTGCTCCGCGCGGCGGGCACCATCGACGGGCTCGAGCGGATCCGCTTCACGAGCCCCCATCCCGCGGCCTTCACCGACGACGTGATCGACGCCATGGCCGAGACGCCGGCGGTGATGCCGCAGCTGCACATGCCGCTCCAGTCCGGCTCCGACCGCGTCCTCAAAGCGATGCGCCGCTCCTACCGCTCCGAGAAGTTCCTCGGGATCCTCGACCGGGTGCGCGATCGCATCCCGCACGCGGCGATCAGCACCGACATCATCGTGGGCTTCCCCGGTGAGACGGAGGCCGACTTCCAGGAGACCCTGCGGGTGGTCGAGGCGGCCCGCTTCGCCTCCGCCTTCACCTTCCAGTACTCCATCCGGCCCGGCACCCCGGCCGCGACGCTGCCCGACCAGATCCCCAAGGCGGTCGTCCAGGAGCGTTACGAGCGGCTCGTCGCCCTGCAGGACGCGATCAGCGAGCAGGAGAACCGCACGGTCGTCGGCCGAGAGGTCGAGGTCCTCGTCGCGACCGGCGAGGGCCGCCGCGACACGGAGACGCACCGGCTGAGCGGACGCGCCGAGGACAGCCGTCTGGTGCACTTCGACGTGCCCGAGGGCTCCGAGCAGCCGCGTCCCGGAGACGTGGTCTCCGTCCGGGTCACCCGTGCCGCCCCCTTCTACCTCCTGGCGGATTCGCCCGACGGCGCGCCGCTCCGCATCCGCCGCACCCGCGCGGGCGACGCCTGGGACCGGGCGCAGACCGAGTCCTGCGGAGTTCCGGCCGCCCCGGGCGCGAGCGGGGCGCCCCGGGTCTCGCTGGGCCTGCCGTCGCTGCGCGTGCGCGACGCCGGCACGCTGACGACGCCGATCTACGACGCCCTCGATGGCGAGCGCTGAGACCGGAGCCCCCGATACCGCGCCGGAGCTCATCGCGATCGTCGGCGCGACCGGCACGGGCAAGTCCGACCTCTCGCTCGAGCTCGCCGAGGTGATCCGGCAGGACGGCGGCGCCGCTGAGATCGTGAACGCCGACGCGATGCAGCTCTACCGCGGGATGGACATCGGCACCGCGAAGCTGCCCGCCGACGAGCGTCGGGGCGTCCCGCACCACCTGCTCGACGTCCTCGACGTGACGGAGGAGGCGTCGGTCGCCCGCTACCAGAGCGAGGCGCGGCGCGTGATCGAGAGCGTGCTGGCGCGCGGGGCGACGCCGATCCTCGTCGGAGGCTCCGGTCTGTATGTCTCCAGCGTCGTCTTCGAGTTCTCGTTCGCGGGCACCGACCCGGCCGTCCGGCGCCGGCTCGAGGAGACCGCCGAGCGGGAGGGCCTGGGCGCCCTCGTCGAGCGGTTGCGCCGGATCGACGCCGGAGTGGCCGAGCGGATCGGTCCGCACAACGCCCGGCGCATCGTCCGCGCGCTCGAGATCGCGGAGCTCACCGGCGGGAGCACGCACAGCGCGCTGATGTCCGACGAGCCGGTTCCGTGGCGCCCCGCCTCGATCCTGTTCCTCGAGGCTCCGCGGGAGGAGCTGGTGCAGCGCCTCGACCGGCGGGTGGAGCGGATGTGGGCGGCCGGGATGCTCGACGAGGTCGAGCGGCTCGTCCCCCTCGGCCTTGAGCGCGGCGTCACCGCCGGGCGGGCCATCGGGTACGCCCAGGCGCTCGCCCAGCGTGCCGGCGTCCTCCGCAAGGAGGAGGCGATCGCGGCGACGCAGGCGCTCACGCGCCGCTACGCACGTCGGCAGAACAGCTGGTTCCGGCGCTACGCCGGCGCCCACCGGCTCCCGTACGACGCGCCGGACCTGGTGTCGCGGGCGCACGCCGCCGCCCAGGCCGCCGCTCCCGCTCCTCGCTAGGCTGTGCGCCATGACGATCGAGCTGCACTTCACCAAGGGCCAGGGCACCGGCAACGACTTCGTGCTCTTCAGCGACCCGGACGGTGAGGTCGACCTCTCGCCCGCGCAGATCGCGATGATCTGCGACCGCCACTTCGGCGTCGGCGCCGACGGCGTCATCCGTGCCGTCCGCTCCCGCGCGATCCCGGAGGGCGCCGCGGCTCTGGCCGAGGAGAGCGAGGCGGAGTGGTTCATGGACTACCGCAACGCCGACGGCTCGATCGCCGAGATGTGCGGCAACGGCATCCGCGTCTACGCCGCGTTCCTGCTCGCGGGCGGCCTCGCGGCGCTCGAGCCCGGCGACACCCTGCCGATCGGCACCCGCGCCGGCGTCCGCGACGTCACCCGCAGCGGTGCCGGGTTCCAGGTCGACCTCGGCCGCTGGGAGCTGGCGGGCGGCGAGCCCCTGGTGCGGGCGAAGGAGCTCAAGGTCGCGCGCCCCGGTCTCGGGATCGACCTCGGCAATCCGCACGTGGTCGTCGCCCTCAGCAACGACGAGGAGCTCGACTCCGCCGACCTCTCCTACATCCCGCAGCTCGACCCGGAGCCCGAGGACGGCGCGAACGTCGAGTTCGTGGTTCCCGGCGAGCCCCTGGTCCACGACGGGATCGGGCGGATCCGGATGCGCGTGCACGAGCGCGGCAGCGGCGAGACCCTGAGCTGCGGCACGGGTGCCGCGGCGGCGGCACTGGCGGTGCGCTACTGGGCGGGAGCCCGCGCTCCGCAGGCCTGGCGCGTGGAGGTCCCGGGCGGCACGCTCGGCGTGACGATGTTCGCGGCGGAGGAGGGCGAGCACGTTGGGCTCTCCGGCCCGGCCGACCTCGTCTTCACCGGGACGATCCGGATCGACTGAGGACCCGGTCAGGCCAGGCGGGTCGTCCGGAGCACGCGGAAGCCCTTCGCCGAGGAGACGCGCTCCACGTCGAGCCGCCCGGCGAACGCGGCGCCCAGCCAGGTCTGGAGCGAGTCTGAGCCGAGGTTGCGCTGCACGACGAGCCAGGCGTCCGCGCCCTCCTCGAGCCGCGGCAGCCAGCGCTCGAGCAGGAGGTGCAGCTCCTCCTTGCCGATGCGGATCGGCGGGTTCGACCACACCGTGCGGAAGCGGACGTCGTCGGGAACATCCTCGGGCAGCACGGCGTTGACATTGAGGACGCCGAGTTCCTCGCAGTTGCGACGGACCAGCTCGAGCGCCCGCTGGTTGACGTCGACCGCCCACACCCGGGCGTCGGGGGAGGCGAGGGCGAGCGCGAGGGCGATCGGGCCCCAGCCGCAGCCGAGATCCAACAGGTCCCCGTCAGCGGGGGCGTCGGGCACCGCGTCCAGCAGGACGCGCGTGCCGAGATCGACGTGACCGGGGCTGAACACCCCTCCTGCCGTCGTGACCTCGAGGTCGCGGCCGGCCAGGCGGGCCTGGATCCTGCGGGGCCGGAGGTCGCCGTCGGGAGTACTCGAGAAGTAGTGCTCGGCGGCCATGAGAAGTGAACCTATCAAGACCTGAGGAGTTAGTGTTATCCGGATGACGGAAGACCTGAACGAGACCGACACGACCGAGGCCGTGGACGTCGTCTCGAGGGTCCTGGCGAACGCGCAGTCGCGTTCGGCAGGGTACTCGCGCTTCGTCGCGGGTGGAGCCCAGGCGCTGCAGAGCGCCGGCCACGAGGGCGAGAACAGCGACGGCGAGCAGTTCGACCGCGACGACCGGCAGGCGCTGCGACGCGTCGCCGGCCTCTCGACCGAGCTCGAGGACGTCACGGAGGTCGAGTACCGCCAGCTGCGCCTGGAGAACGTCGTGCTCATCGGCGTGTACTCGCAGAATTCGCTGGAGGACGCGGAGAACTCGTTGCACGAGCTCGCCGCGCTCGCGGAGACGGCGGGAGCGACGGTCCTCGACGGCCTGCTCCAGCGCCGCCCGCACCCCGATCCGAGCACCTACCTCGGCAAGGGCAAGGCCCAGGAGCTCGCGGGGCTCGTCGCGGCCCTCGGCGCGGACACGGTCGTCGCCGACACCGAGCTCGCACCGAGCCAGCGGCGTGCGCTGGAGGACGTGGTGAAGGTCAAGGTGATCGACCGCACCGCGGTGATCCTCGACATCTTCAGCCAGCACGCGAAGAGCCGTGAGGGCAAGGCGCAGGTCGAGCTCGCGCAGCTCGAGTACCTGCTCCCGCGACTGCGCGGCTGGGGCGAGTCCATGTCCCGCCAGGCCGGCGGCCAGGTGGGCGCGGGAGCCGGAATGGGCTCGCGCGGTCCGGGTGAGACGAAGATCGAGCTCGATCGTCGCCGCATCCACACCCGCATGGCGCGCCTGCGCAAGCAGATCACGGCGATGAAGCCCGCCCGCGAGGCCAAGCGCGCGAACCGCAAGCGCAACGCCGTCCCCTCGGTGGCGATCGCGGGGTACACGAACGCCGGCAAGTCGAGCCTGCTGAACCGGATGACGCACGCGGGCGTCCTCGTCGAGAACTCGCTCTTCGCGACCCTCGACGCCACCGTTCGCAAGGCCCAGACGAAGGACGGGCGCCTCTACACGCTCGCCGACACGGTCGGCTTCGTGCGAGCGCTTCCGCACCAGCTCGTCGAGGCCTTCCGGTCGACGCTCGAGGAGGTCGCGGACTCCGATGTGATCGTCCACGTCGTGGACGCCTCCCACCCCGATCCGGCCGGGCAGATCGCCACCGTGCGCGACGTGATCGGCGAGGTGGGCGCCCGCAGCATCCCCGAGATCATCGCCTTCAACAAGGCCGATCTGGTGGACGAGGGCACGCGGCTGGTGCTGCGCGGTCTCGCTCCCGACGCGGTCTTCGTGTCGGCGCGCAGCGGCGAGGGCATCGACGAGCTGGAGGCGCGGATCGCCGAGATCCTGCCCGAGCCGGACGTCGAGATCGACCTGCTCGTGCCGTACGACCGGGGCGACGTGATCTCGCATCTGCACCGCAGCGGCCGGATCCTGTCGACGCAGTACGTCGAGGGCGGCACCCACGTGGTCGCCCTCGTGCACGCCGACCTGGCGGGCTCGCTCACCGAGTTCGCGGTTCCGCGCGCGGCCGTCCAGGCCTGATCGCCACCACCCGAGCGCCTGTCTCCCCGTCCGGGCGGCGGGCGCTCGGCGCATCCGGGAGGGGGTGCGGCGTCCCGCATCATCGACCCGCTCCGGAGGTCGGGGGGTTCGGCGATCTCGTGTCGGCAGCTCTCTTCCGCCTTCCCGTGACCGCGACGGAGGGGCGCGCGCCCCGATCGCCCGTGCCCGTCGAATGCAGGAGCGGCCCGACCGGCTGCACGCCGGTCGGGCCCCTCCTGCACGCCCGGTGTCAGACCGAGCGGAGGACCGCCACGATCTTCCCGAGCACCTCTGCCTCGTCGCCGAGGATCGGCTCGAAGTTGGAGTTGCGGGGCAGCAGCCAGGTGTGGCCGTCGCGCTGGCGCAGCACCTTGACGGTGGCCTCGCCGTCGAGCATGGCCGCCACGATCTCGCCGTTCTCGGCGGTGCGCTGCGAGCGGACCACGACCCAGTCGCCGTCGCAGATCGCGGCGTCGATCATCGACTCGCCGACGACCTTGAGCATGAAGAGCTCGCCCTTGCCGACGAGCTGCCGGGGAAGCGGGAACACCTCGTCGATCTGCTGGTCGGCCATGATCGGCACGCCCGCCGCGATCCGGCCGACGAGGGGGACCATCGCCGCGTCGCCGACCGTCGCGGTCGACTCGAACGACCCGTCGTCCTCCGTCGAGCTGGGGACGTCGATGAGGATCTCGAGGGCGCGGGGCCGGTTCGGGTCGCGGCGCAGGTAGCCGCTGAGCTCGAGCTGGTTGAGCTGGTGGGTGACGCTCGACAGCGAGGCGAGGCCGACCGCGTCGCCGATCTCGCGCATGCTCGGCGGGTAGCCGCGGCTCGACACCGAGCGCTGGATCGCGTCGAGGATCGCGAGCTGCTTGGCGCTCAGGCTCTTCCGGCGCCGGCCTGCGGCTGCCTTCGTCTTGGCGGCCGGGGTCCCGGCCCTCTGCGCGTCGCTCACGATGCTCCCTCTTCCCGGTGCGCACGCCGCGTGCGCGCCCGCCCGGTCGCGACCCGACAAGGAATGTCGGTGGTCGCTGCTCTACTACGACCAGGCTCTCGAAACTGTATCCGCCGGAAGTCACGACTCGGAACATTCGTTCGAGTGTGTCGCACGCGAATCCGCTCGCGGATCAGCCGGACCGGTCCCTTGACCGCTCCGTCGTTCGAAGATATGTTCGGTACAGGCGTTCGGGGCGGCCCTCCCGGCCGAGGGCCTCCCCGAATCCCTGTTGAAAGGAGCGATCCCATGACCGCACAGCTCACCTCCCGCCCGCTCCAGCGCTCGTCCGCGGCTCGGCCCGTCGAGGTACTGCCGTCCGCTCCCGAGCCGATGAGCGCGTTCGGTGAAGCGCGGATCGTTCGCACCCGTCTGCGCCTCACGCGCCGCGGCCGCGCCGTGGTGGCCGCTCTGGGGGCCCTGCCGATCGTGGCGGGCGCCTTCGCCTTCGGGCTCAACGGCGGTGGAGCGATCGCGTCGAGCGACGCCGCTGCGGTCGAGTTCCAGTACGTCACCGTTCACGCGGGCGAGTCGCTCTGGTCGCTCGCCGAGGAGCTCGCCCCGCAGGCGGACCCGCGCGACGTGGTCGACGACATCCTCTCCCTCAACCAGCTCTCGAGCGCGGGCGTCGAGCCCGGGCAGCGCCTCGCGGTCCCGGCCGAGTACGACACCGCTCGCTGAGCCGGGCTGCCCGGACGTCCGCACCGGGTGCTTCGCTACCATTCCCTGGTGACGACTCTCGACGACCTGCCCCTCCGCGACGACCTCCGAGGCAAGCACCCGTACGGCGCACCCCAGGCGGTCGTGCCCGTCGCCCTCAACGTCAACGAGAACACCCACCCGGTCCCGGACGACGTGATCGCCGACATCGTCGGGCGGGTCTCGGAGGCGCTGCGCACCGTCAACCGGTACCCCGACCGCGAGTTCCGAGAGCTGCGCGACTCCCTCGCCGGCTACCTCGGTCACGGGCTCACCGCGGACGGCGTGTGGGCTGCGAACGGATCGAACGAGGTGCTCCAGCACGTCCTTCAGGCGTTCGGCGGTCCCGGGCGCTCGCTGCTGGGGTTCGCGCCCACCTATTCGATGTACTCGATCCTCGCGTCGGGGAGCGGAACGGAGTGGATCCCCGCTCCGCGCGAGGCGGAGTTCGAGATCGGAGCCGAGTACGCCGCGGAGCAGGTGCGCCGGGCCCGGCCCGACATCGTCTTCCTCTGCGCTCCGAACAACCCGACCGGGACGCCGCTCGACCTCGCCGTGATCGAGGCGGTCTACGACGCGACCGACGGCATCGTCGTCGTCGACGAGGCGTACGCCGAGTTCGCGGGCAGGGGCGCGCCCACCGCGCTGAGCCTCCTCCCCGGGCGACCGCGCCTGCTCGTGTCCCGCACCATGAGCAAGGCCTTCGCCTTCGCCGGCGTCCGCCTGGGCTACCTCGCCGCCGACCCCGCGGTGATCGACGCGCTCCGCCTCGTCCGCCTCCCGTACCACCTGTCGGCTCTCACCCAGGCCGCCGCGACCGCCGCCCTCGCTCACGCCGACGAGATGCTCGCCATGGTCGGCGAGATCATCGTGCAGCGCGACCGGATGATCGACGGACTGCGCGCCCTCGGCTACCGCCCGTACGCGACCGGCAGCAACTTCGTCCTCTTCGGCGGCGTCGCGGATCCGGCCGCCGTGTTCGAGGGCCTGCTCGCCCGCGGCGTGCTCATCCGCGACGTCGGCATCCCGAACCACCTCCGCGTCAGCGCCGGCACCGAGGAGGAGACGACCGCGTTCCTCGAGGCGCTCGCCTCCCTCCCCGCACCGTCGGCCGACCCCGCGGTGGCGCTCTCGCGCGAGTAGAGGTCCGCCCGGGGTCGGTGACGCGGCGCGAATAGACTGGGAGGCATGACCTCCCCGAGCGCCGCACCCGGGCGCACCGCCTCCCTCAGCCGTGCCACCAGCGAGTCGAGCATCGAGCTCTCCCTCGACCTCGACGGCACGGGCGTCGCCGATCTCGAGACCGGCGTGCCCTTCTTCGACCACCTGCTGACGGCGTTCGCGAAGCACTCGCTCACGGACCTGCACGTCCGGGCCCGCGGCGACATCGAGATCGACATCCACCACACCGCGGAGGACATCGGCATCGTGCTCGGCACGGCCATCCGTCAGGCGCTCGGCGACAAGGCCGGGATCTCCCGCTTCGGCGACGCGCTCGTCCCCCTCGACGAGGCGCTCGTGCAGGCGGTCGTCGACATCTCGGGGCGCCCCTACCTCGTGCACACCGGCGAGCCGGAGGGCTTCGCGCTGCACCTGATCGGCGGCCACTTCACCGGGTCGATGGTGCGCCACGTCTTCGAGGCGATCGCGTTCAACGCCGGCCTCACCGTGCACGTCACGGTGCTCGGCGGCAGGGACCCGCACCACATCGCCGAAGCGGAGTTCAAGGCGTTCGCCCGCGCCTTCCGTCAGGCCAAGGCCCTCGATCCGCTCGTCTCCGGCGTGCCGTCGACGAAGGGCGCGCTGTGAGCTCGGCCCGCCCCTCCGTCGTTGTCTACGACTACGGCTCGGGGAACGTGCACTCCGCCGTCAAGGCGCTCGAGCTCGCCGGGGCCGACGTCGAGCTGACGGGGGACCGGCAGCGGGCGCTGGAGGCGGACGGCCTCCTCGTGCCCGGCGTCGGCGCCTTCGACGCCGTGATGTCGGCACTGACCCGCGCCCGTGGCGGCGAGATCATCGAGAAGCGCCTCGCCGGCGGGCGCCCCGTCCTGGGCATCTGCGTCGGGATGCAGGTGCTCTTCGAGCGCGGCGTCGAGCGCGGGGTCGAGAGCGAGGGCCTGGGCGAGTGGCCGGGGACGGTGGACCTCCTCCCGGCCGAGGTCGTCCCGCACATGGGCTGGAACACCGTCTCCGCTCCCGAGGGATCGGTGCTCTTCGACGGCATCGCCGAGGAGCGCTTCTACTTCGTGCACTCCTACGGCGCCCGCGAGTGGTCGCTCGACGTGATGCCCCCGTTCCCGCGTCCCGCGGTCACCTGGGCCGATCACGGAGGCCCCTTCATCGCCGCGGTCGAGAACGGGCCGCTCTCGGCCACTCAGTTCCACCCCGAGAAGTCGGGGGCCGCCGGGCTCCGGCTGCTGGCCAATTGGCTGGGCACCCTCCGCACGAACTAGGATCGGCCGGTGGTCGGCGCCTCCAGGGGCCGGCACCGGCTCCGAGACTGAGGATGACGATGAGCGAGTTCACCAAGGCCCCGGGCCTGGTCCTCCTGCCCGCGATCGACGTGGCGGGCGGCAGGGCCGTGCGGCTCACGCAGGGCGAAGCCGGGACCGAGACCAACTACGGCGACCCGATCGACGCCGCGGGCGACTGGGCCGACCAGGGCGCGGAGTGGATCCACCTCGTCGACCTCGACGCCGCCTTCGGCCGCGGCGACAACCACGGCATCATGAAGAAGGTCATCCGGCAGGTGAAGGGCGTCAACGTCGAGCTCTCCGGCGGGATCCGCGACGACCGCAGCCTCGAGTCCGCGCTGAGCGCCGGCGCGAAGCGCATCAACCTCGGAACCGCGGCGCTCGAGAACCCCGAGTGGGCCGCGAGCGTCATCGCGCAGTACGGCGACCAGATCGCCGTCGGGCTCGACGTCCGCGGCACCACGCTCGCCGCGCGCGGCTGGACCAAGGAGGGCGGCGACCTCTGGCAGGTCCTCGACCGCCTGGAGGAGGCCGGCTGCACCCGCTACGTCGTCACCGATGTCACCAAGGACGGCACGCTCAAGGGCCCGAACCTCGAGCTCCTCGAGCAGGTCATGGCCCGCACCCACCGCCCCGTGATCGCCTCGGGCGGCATCTCGAACCTCGACGACATCGCCGCTCTTCGCGACCTCGTGCCCCAGGGCCTCGAGGGCGCGATCGTCGGCAAGGCGCTGTACGCGGGCGCGTTCACGCTCGCGGAGGCCCTGGATGTCGCATCCGAGTGAGCCCCGCCCGCTCCCGGCGCATCTGACCGACTCGGCCGGCACCCCCTGGGCGGGCCGGCACTTCGAGCCGAGCGCAGCGCCGGAGGACGACGGGAGCGCCCCGGAGGCGCTGGTCGCCGCGCTCGAGTCCTTCGCCCGCGGCACTCGCGGCCCGGAGACCGTGGTCGACGCGATCCGCACGTCCCGCCTGCTCATCCCGCTGGTCGCCCGCCTCGGCGAGGAGGCCGAGGGGGTCGGGGGTCTCCGGGCGGACAAGACGCAGGAGCTCGCGATCGTCACGGTCGCCGGACCCGACGGCCGCACGGTGCTCCCCGTCTTCAGCGGCGTCGAGAGCATGCGCCGGTGGGACCCGGCCGCCCGTCCCGTCCCTGTCGACGGGCGCCGCGCGGCCCTGGCGGCCGTCGCGGAGGGCACCGAGGTGATGGTCCTCGACCCCGCGTCCGAGCGGGAGTTCGCGGTCCGGCGCCCGGCGCTCTGGGCGATCGCGGAGGGCGGCGACTGGCGGCCGGCCCCCGCCGATGCGGAGGTGCTCCGGGCTCTGCGCGCGGCTGCGGAGGGGGAGCGGGCGGTCGCCTCGCTCGAGGTGCGCGCGGGAGATCCGGAGCAGCGCCTCGCGGGGCCCGAGCTCGTGGTGGTCCTGAGCCTGCGCCCGGGGCTCGATCAGGACGCGCTCGGCGCCCTCGTCGCGCGCCTGGGGGAGCGGTGGGCGGCCGACGAGACCGTCGCGCAGCGCGTCGACTCGATGACGCTGCAGCTCGCCGCCGCCCGCTGACTCCCGATCAGGTGACCGGGCCGGTCCACTTCTCGCCCGGGCCCTTGCCGATCGGGTCGGCGATCGGGGACGCCTCGCGGAACGCGAGCTGGAGGGTGCGGAGGCCGTCGCGCAGGCTCCGGGCGTGCATGTCGCTGATGTCGGGCGCCCCGGCCGTGACCAGGCCCGCGAGCGCGTTGATGAGCTTGCGCGCCTCGTCGAGGTCGACCTGCGCTCCGGGCTCGTCGGCGAGCCCGCACTTGACGGCGGCCGCGCTCATCAGGTGCACGGCGGCGGTGGTGATGATCTCCACCGCCGGGACCTCCGCGATGTCGCGGGCGGCCTCCACGTCGGAGGCTCCGCCGTCCTCGCCGAATCGTCGCGTGTAGTCGTCGTCGTACTGGGCCATGGGTCCTTCGTTCGTCGTCCGTGGTGGAGGGGCGCGGCCGCCGCAGCAGAGGATCGAGGGGCGGCCGGATCCGCTCTGTCGGGCGGGCCGCTGGTCTGCTATGGTTGTCCGGGCTCCGAGGCATGTCCTCGGTTCGAAAGTGGAGATTCTCCCACCCGCGCTTGACCGCTTCACAAGGTTACCGGGTCAGAAGCACTCCGCCCCCGAGGGTCGTCAGACCGCCGGAGGCAGGGCTGCGGCTCTCGAGGTCCGCCTCGGGAACCGCGTCACAGGGTGCGAGCGCCGTGCTGCAGGCACGACGTGGACGGGACGATCACCTCTCTCGGGTGCGCTGGAGAAGACTCCGGCAGCGCAGCTGCACTCACCGAGATCAGAGGAGAAACGCAATCAGCGATCCCCGTACCAACGACCGTATCCGCGTCCCCGAGGTCCGCCTCGTGGGTCCCGCAGGAGAACAGGTCGGCGTCGTCAAGATCGAGGTCGCCCTGCGACTCGCGCAGGACGCAGACCTGGACCTGGTCGAGGTCGCCCCCAACTCCAAGCCGCCCGTGGCCAAGATCATGGACTACGGGAAGTTCAAGTACGAGCAGGCTCAGAAGCTCAAGGAAGCCCGTCGCAACCAGGCGAACACGATCCTCAAGGAGGTCCGTTTCCGCCTGAAGATCGACAAGCACGACTACGAGACCAAGCGCAAGCGCGCCGAGGGCTTCCTGAAGGCCGGCGACAAGGTTAAGGCGATGATCCTCTTCCGCGGTCGCGAGCAGTCGCGCCCCGAGATGGGCGTCCGCCTGCTCCAGCGCTTCGCGGAGGACGTCGCCGAGTTCGGCCAGGTCGAGTCCACCCCGACCATCGACGGTCGCAACATGGTGATGGTCATCGGCCCGCTGAAGAACAAGTCCGAGGCGAAGGCCGAGGCCAATGCGGTCCGCGCCGCTCGTCGCGAGGCCAACACCCCCGAGGACACGGCCGAGGCCGAGTCCGTCTAGTACTTCGCCGCCCCGGCCTCGGGGCCGGTGGACGCCCCGCTCGCGGGGCACCGGTTTCGCCCCGCCGAGCGCGGAGTGACGTTCACAAGGAGAGAACATGCCCAAGATGAAGACCCACTCGGGTGCCAAGAAGCGCTTCAAGGTGACCGGCTCCGGCAAGGTCATGAAGCAGCAGGCCGGCATGCGTCACAACCTGGAGTCCAAGTCCAGCGTTCGCACGCGCCGCCTCAACCAGGACCAGGTCCTCGCCCCGCAGGACGCCAAGGTCGCCAAGAAGCTTCTCGGTCTGTAGCCCACCGCCGGCGCAGCCCGCTGCGCCGCGTGGTCGCTACTCAGCCGACACGGATCGATAGGAAGAAACAGCAATGGCAAGAGTGAAGAGGGCCGTCAACGCCCACAAGAAGCGTCGCGTCATCCTCGAGCGCGCCTCGGGCTACCGCGGCCAGCGGTCGCGCCTCTACCGCAAGGCGAAGGAGCAGGTCACCCACTCCCTCGTCTACTCGTACCGCGACCGCCGCGCCAAGAAGGGCGAGTTCCGTCGTCTCTGGATCCAGCGCATCAACGCCGCGTCCCGCGCGAACGGCCTGACCTACAACCGCTTCATCCAGGGCCTCGCCCTGGCCGGCGTCCAGGTCGACCGCCGCATCCTCGCGGACCTCGCGATCACCGAGCCGGCCACGTTCGCCTCGCTCGTCGCGACCGCGAAGAGCGCGCTGCCCGCCGACACCTCGGCGCCCAAGGCCGCAGCGTAGTCAGCACGGCTTCCCGGAGGGGGTCGCGACCGAGAGGTCGCGGCCCCCTCCGTCGTCCGCGGGCCCTCCCGCGCCGTGTCTGCGGGGGCGGCGACCACCGCGCCGATAGGCTCGCCGCATGCTCGACAACCCCCGCTCTCCCCGTGTCCGCTCCGTGGCGAAGCTCACTCGCCGCCCGGCCCGGCTCGAGACGGGGCTCTTCCTCCTCGAGGGCCCGCAGGCACTCTCCGAGGCGCTGCAGTACCGCCCGGAGCTGATCGTCGAGTCGTTCGCGACTCCGACCGCTCTGGAGCGGCACCCCGAGATCGTCGCCGCGGCCGCCGAGGCGGAGGTGGAGATCGAGTACGTGACCGAGGACGTCCTCGACGCGATGGCCGACACCGTCACTCCGCAGGGCTTCGTCGCGGTCTGCCGTCAGTTCCCCACGTCGCTCAAGGACGTCGTCGCCTCCGAGCCGCGCCTCGTGGCGGTGCTCGAGGAGGTCCGCGATCCGGGCAATCTCGGCACGATCATCCGTGCCGCCGACGCCGCCGGCGCTGACGCGGTCGTGCTGTCCGGCCGCTCGGTCGACCTCTACAACCCCAAGGTCGTGCGCTCCACGACCGGCTCGCTCTTCCACCTCCCGGTCGCGGTCGGCGCCGACCTCGCCGACGTGCTGGGCCGGCTCCGCGGCGTGGGCCTCCGCTCCGTCGCGGCCGACGTGAAGGGGGAGGACCTGCTCGACGTCCGCGCCCGCGGGGACCTCGCCCAGCCGACCGTCTGGGTCTTCGGCAACGAGGCGCGCGGCCTCGAGGACGAGTCGCTCGCCCTCGTCGACGGCGTGGTCGCGGTGCCCATCTACGGGGCGGCGGAGTCGCTCAACCTCGCGACCGCGGCCTCCGTCTGCCTGTACGAGAGCGCCTTCGCGCTGCGTTCCTGAGAGGAACCGGGCCGAGGGGGCCGCGAACCTGGAGAACAGGGCGCGTTGTTACCCTTCGGTTAAGAATTCCCTCATGATTTGACCGGCCCATCCCCGTGTGCTTCTCTGACGGCATGGTCACAGCCCCGCAAGACGAGCGCGCCGCCGCTCCCGCCGGTGAACCCCTCGTCGTCCTCTCCGGGGTGCAGAAGCACTACGGCGACTTCCAGGCTCTGAAGGACATCGATCTGACGGTGCACCGGGGCGAGGTCGTCGTGGTCCTCGGCCCCTCCGGATCCGGCAAGTCGACGCTCTGCCGCACGGTCAACCGGCTCGAGACGATCTCGGGCGGCACCATCACCATCGACGGTCAGAAGCTCCCGGAGGAGGGCAAGGGCCTCGCCGCGCTCCGCGCCGACGTCGGGATGGTCTTCCAGTCCTTCAACCTCTTCGCGCACAAGACGATCCTCGAGAACGTCACCCTCGGCCCGATCAAGGTCCGCGGGCTCTCCCGCAAGGACGCGGAGGCCCAGGCCACGGCGCTGCTCGACCGGGTCGGCGTCGGCCACCAGGCCGCCAAGACGCCGGCCCAGCTCTCCGGCGGGCAGCAGCAGCGCGTCGCGATCGCGCGGGCGCTGGCGATGAAGCCCAAGGTGATGCTGTTCGACGAGCCGACCTCGGCGCTCGACCCCGAGATGATCAACGAGGTCCTGGACGTGATGGTCGGGCTCGCCAAGGACGGGATGACGATGATCGTCGTCACCCACGAGATGGGCTTCGCCCGGAAGGCCGCCGACCGCGTCGTGTTCATGGCCGACGGCGAGATCCTCGAGGACACCGACCCGGAGTCGTTCTTCACCGCGCCCCGCACCGACCGGGCCAAGGACTTCCTCTCCAAGCTCATCACGCACTAGAAGCGCGATCAGCAGCCACCAGGCAGGTCGGACCCGTGACCCGGGAGCCGACCCGACATCGCCCGCTCCGGCGGGCCGAACCCCAGGAAGGACGATCATGCGCACCAGGCTCATGTTCATGACCGCGGGACTCGCAGCAGCGACCCTCGCCCTCGCCGGCTGCTCCGGCGACTCCGGAACCGCCGGCGGCGGCGCCGGTGGAGGCTCCGAGGGAGGGACCTCCGCGTACGAGGTCGCCTCCGACGTGACCCTCGAGGGCAGCCCGACCTTCGACGCGATGACCGCGGACGGCAAGGTCGTCATCGGCGTCAAGGAGGATCAGCCCGGGCTGGGCTACCTCGACGCGGCGACCGGCGAGCGCTCCGGGTTCGACATCGAGATCGCGAAGTGGACCGCCGCCTCGCTCGGCTTCGCGGCCGACGCCATCGAGTTCAAGGCGATCCCGTCGGCCAACCGCGAGGCGTCGATCGTGAACGGCGACATCGACTACTACGTCGGCACCTACTCGATCACCGACAAGCGCAAGGAGCAGGTCGGCTTCGCCGGACCCTACTTCGAGACCGGCCAGCAGCTGCTCGTCGCGGCCGACAACGACACGATCGCCGGACCGGACGACCTCACCGCCGACACCACCGTGTGCTCGGCCACCGGCTCCACCCCGATCCAGAACATCCGCACCAACTACCCCGAGGTGAAGACCGAGGAGTTCGACACGTACTCGCAGTGCGTGGACGCGCTCGCCGACGGCACCGTCGACGCCGTCACAACCGACGGCGCGATCCTGATCGGCTACGCCGCTCAGCGGCCCGACGAGCTCAAGGTCGTCGGCGAGCCCTTCAGCACCGAGCTGTACGGCATCGGCCTGCCCAAGGACGACGACGCCCTGCGCCACTTCGTCAACGGCATGCTGACCGACGGCGGCGAGACCTGGAGCGCCATCTACGACGAGACGCTCGGCCAGTCCGGCACGACCGTCACCCAGCCGGCGGTGAACGACTACTAGGAGGCGCCCCGGGCGGCCCGACCGCCGCCCGGGGGTCCCCTCTCCTCGACCACCACCACCGCTCCGACAGAAGGGCCAGCCGCATGGATGTCCTGTTGAACAACCTCGACGTCTACGTCCCGGCCTTCGGCAACACCCTGATCCTCTTCAGCGTCTCGCTCGTGTTCGCCCTGCTGATCGGCACGGTGGTCGGCGCGATGCGCGTCTCGCCCGTCCCGATCGCCCGCGCGGTCGGCACGGTGTACGTGAACACCATCCGGAACACCCCGCTCACGCTGGTGATGTTCTTCTTCGCCTTCGGCTACCCCAAGCTCGACCTGCCGCAGGTGGACTACACGAACCTGGCGATCTGCGCCCTCAGCCTCTACACCGCGACCTACGTCGCGGAGGTGCTGCGCTCGGGCATCAACACCGTGCCGATCGGCCAGGCCGAGGCCGCCCGCGCGATCGGCCTCGACTTCGGCCTCACGATGACGCAGGTCGTCCTGCCCCAGGCCTTCCGCTCCGTGATCCCGCCGCTCATGAGCGTCCTGATCGCGCTGCTGAAGAACACCACCGTCGCCGCCGGCTTCTCGGTCGCGGAGGCGGGCACCATCGTCCGCGTCCTCAACGAGCGCGGCGAGAACAGCCTCATCGTCGTCCTCTGGGTGGCCCTGGTCTTCGTGGTCCTGGTCACCCTGCTCTCGCTCGTCCAACGTCAGCTCGAGAAGAAGTGGAGGGTCGCCCGATGAGCTCCGTCCTCTTCGACAACCCCGGCCCCCGGGCCGTCGTGCGCAACCGCGTCATCGGCGTCGTCGTCGTCCTGCTGATCGCGGCGTTCCTCGGCTTCGTGGTCTGGCGCTTCGCGGAGTCCGGCCAGTTCGACGCCTCCAAGTGGCGCGCGTTCGGCTACCCGCTGGTCTGGCAGAGCATCGGCGGCGCCCTCGGCCGCACGCTCGCGGCCTTCGCCACGGCGGGCGTCGCCAGCCTCGTCCTCGGCCTCCTCCTGGCGATCGGCCGGCTCTCGGACCGGCGCTGGATCAACGTCCCCGTCACGCTCTTCATCGAGCTGTTCCGGGCGATCCCCGTCCTGATCCTGATGATGCTGATGTACTACGGCCTGCCGTTCGCGGGCCTCAAGCTCAGCCCCTACCTCGCCGTCGTCATCGCCCTGACCCTCTACAACGGCTCCGTCTTCTCCGAGATCTTCCGCGCCGGCATCGAAGCCCTCCCGCGAGGACAGAAGGAGGCGGGCTACGCGATCGGCCTGCGCAAGTCCGGCGTGATGCGGCTCATCCTGTTCCCCCAGGCGATCCGCTCGATGCTGCCCGTGATCATCGCCCAGCTCGTCGTCGCCCTCAAGGACACGGCGCTCGGCTCGATCATCACCTACAACGAGCTGCTGTACTACGCGCGCTACCTGGGCAACCAGTCGAGCCTCGACAGCCCGATCATCCCGGCGGCGATCGTCATCGGAGCGATCTACATCGGCATCTGCCTCCTCCTCTCGGGGCTGGCGAAGTGGATCGAGATCCGCACGAAGAGCGGCGGACGCGGCGGCCGCACCATCGGCGGCCACCCCGCAGCCCGCGCGCAGACGGACACGCAGCTGATCGCTGTGCAGGATTGAACTGTGAGGATCGCCCGAGGGCGATCCTCACCGCGGTCGGCTTCCCGACGGGTCGGGTTCCGCAGAGCGTCCTGCGTCCGGCCAGGAGGAATCGCTCGCACGCGATTCCTCCGTTCGCCTCGAGGGTCCGGCGATCGCTCAGCGCATCGAGCGGTGGTGCTCCGCTCCGGCGTCGTCGACGCGGAGGCGGTGGCGATCGGGGAGTCGCGATCGATCCGGGAGTCTTCCCGTCCGGCGGTGCCCCGCCTCCTGCCGGTGGAGCAGCGTCCGACCCCGGCGTAGCGAGAACCCCGCCCCTGCTGGTCGAGCAGCGCCGGTGGCGGGGCTTCGAGAGCCGTCGGCGCAGACGGGGGCCGGCCGCGGGTGAGCGCGACGAGCACCGCGCGCGGGCGGCGGGAGGGGGCGGAGGCCCTCGCCTACACTGGGGGATCGTGTCAGACAGCAACCCGATCACCGACGAGGCCGTCTCCGCGGCGGTCGCCGACGCCCTCGCCGCCATCGGCGCGGCGGGCGACTCCGCCGCTCTGAAGTCCGCCCGAGCCGCCCACCTCGGCGAGGGGTCCGCCCTCGCCCGCCTCAACGCGCAGATGCGCTCCGTCCCGCCCGAGCACAAGGCGGCGTCCGGCAAGCTCGTCGGCGGTGCCCGCAAGCAGGTGGGCGACGCCTACGCCGCCCGCGAGGCCGAGCTCGTCGAGGCCGAGGACGCGGCCGCGCTCGAGGCCGAGCGCGTGGACGTCACCGCCGGTGCCAGCTTCGTGCGCCGCGGCGCCCGCCACCCCCTCTCTCTGCTCCAGGAGTCGATCGCCGACGTGTTCGTCGGGATGGGCTGGGAGATCGCGGAGGGGCCGGAGCTCGAGAACGAGTGGTTCAACTTCGACGCCCTGAACTTCGACGAGGACCACCCGGCCCGCGCCATGCAGGACACCTTCTTCGTCGACCCCGTCGACTCGCACCTGGTGCTGCGCACGCACACCTCGCCGGTGCAGATCCGCTCGATGCTCGAGCGCCCGCTGCCGCTCTACGTGATCGCTCCCGGACGGGTGTACCGCACCGACGAGCTCGACGCGACGCACACGCCCGTGTTCACGCAGTTCGAGGGTCTCGCCGTCGACCGCGGCCTGACCATGGCGCACCTGCGGGGCACCCTCGAGCACGTCGCGCGGATCCTCTTCGGCGACGACGCGCGCATCCGCCTGCGCCCGAACTACTTCCCCTTCACCGAGCCCAGCGCCGAGCTGGACGTCTGGCACCCGACCTTCGTCGGCGGTGCCCGCTGGATCGAGTGGGGCGGCTGCGGCATGGTCAATCCGAACGTGCTGCGCGCGGCCGGGATCGACCCGGAGGAGTACTCCGGGTTCGCCTTCGGCATGGGGATCGAGCGGACCCTGATGTTCCGCAACGACGTGAAGGACATGCGCGACATGGTCGAGGGCGACGTCCGCTTCAGCGAGCAGTACGGGATGGTGATCTGATGCGCATCCCGCTGAGCTGGCTGGGGGAGTACGTCGACCTCGAGCAGGACGTCACGACGGAGTCCGTGCACGCGGCCCTGGTGTCGGTCGGCCTGGAGGAGGAGGACGTCCACCGCTTCGAGGTGACCGGCCCCGTCGTCGTCGGCGAGGTGCTCGACCTCGCTCCGGAGCCGCAGAAGAACGGCAAGACCATCAACTGGTGCCACGTCCGCGTGGCCCCGGAGGGAGGGCGTGCCGCCGACGGCGGAGAGGACGTCCGCGGCATCGTCTGCGGAGCCCACAACTTCGCGGCCGGCGACAAGGTCGTCGTGTCACTGCCGGGCGCGGTCCTGCCCGGGCCGTTCCCGATCTCCGCGCGGAAGACCTACGGGCACGTGTCCGACGGGATGATCGCCTCGAGCCGCGAGCTCGGCCTCGGGGACGACCACGACGGCATCCTCCGCCTCGCCTCGCTCGGGCTCGACCCGGAGCCGGGCACGGACGCCGTCGCGCTCCTCGGTCTCGACGACGCCGCGGTCGAGGTCAACGTGACGCCCGACCGCGGCTACGCCTTCTCGATCCGCGGCATCGCCCGCGAGTACGCCCACGCCACCGGAGCCGCCTTCCGCGACCCCGCTCGGGCGCTCCCTCCGCACGAGCGCACGGAGACGGCCCCCGTCTTCCCCGTGTCCGTGGCCGACGAGGCGCCGATCCGCGGCCGTGTCGGCGCCTCCGTGTTCGTCACGCGCGTCGTCCGGGGCGTCGACGTCTCACGACCGACGCCGCCGTGGATGCTCGCGCGACTGCGACTGGCCGGCGTCCGCTCGATCTCGCTCGTCGTGGACATCACCAACTACGTGATGTTCGAGCTGGGCCAGCCGCTGCACGGCTACGACCTGGCGACCCTGCAGGGCGGCATCGTGGTGCGCCGCGCCGCGCCGGGGGAGACCCTCGAGACGCTCGACGGCCAGACCCGGCGCCTGCACGCGGAGGACCTCGTCATCGCCGACGACAGCGGAGCGATCGGCCTCGCCGGAGTGATGGGGGGCGCGCGCACCGAGATCTCGGACGCCACGTCCGACGTCCTGCTCGAGGCGGCGAACTTCGACCCGGTCTCGATCGCCCGGACGGCTCGCCGGCACAAGCTGCCGAGCGAGGCGTCGCGGCGCTTCGAGCGCGGCGTCGACCCCGAGGTGGCCTCGGTCGCCGCGGCCCGCGCGGTGCAGCTGCTGGTGGAGCTCGCCGGCGGCACGGCGGACGAGCTCGGCTCGGTCCTGGCCGACCCGCGCACGGCGGAGCCGGTCGAGCTGCCGGACGGCTACGTCGCAGGCCTCATCGGGGTGGAGTACACCCCGGAGGAGATCCGCGGCGCGCTCGTCGAGATCGGCGCCTCCGTCGAGACCGGCGGAGCGGGCCTGCTGGTGACTCCGCCGAGCTGGCGCCCGGACCTCGTCGACCGCGCCTCGCTCGCGGAGGAGGTCGCCCGCATCACCGGGTACGACCGCATCCCGGCGATCCTGCCCGTCGCGCCTCCCGGCCGCGGTCTGACCCCGGGCCAGAGGCTGCGCCGCACCCTCGCCCAGGCGCTCGCCGCCGCGGGTCTGACCGAGGTGCTCTCGTACCCGTTCCTCTCGCGCTCGATCAACGACCGGCTCGGCTCGGTCGACGGGGAGCCGCAGGAGCAGATCACGCTCGCCAACCCGCTCGACGCGACCGCGGGCCAGCTGCGGATCTCTCTGCTGCCGGGTCTCGTGCAGGTCGCGGCCCGCAACCGCTCGCGCGGCCTGACGGATCTCGCGGTCTACGAGCTCGGCTCCGTCTTCCTCCCGGTCGCCGGCCGCCCGTTCGGCTCCGGGGCGCTCCCTGCGGGCGGGGCGCGTCCGTCCGCGGAGGTCGAGGCCGAGCTGAACGCGGGCATCCCACCGCAGCCGCGGCACCTCGCGGCGCTGCTCACGGGCGCCGCCGTCGTGCGCCAGCCCGGTGTCGCCGGCCGTGACGTCGACTGGCGCGACGCCCTCGACGTGGTCCGCGAGGTCTCCGCGGCGACCGGCACCGAGCTGGTGCTGCGCCAGGGGGCCCACGCCGCGCTGCACCCGGGCCGCACCGCCGAGGTCGTCCTCGACGGCGCGGTCATCGGCCACGCGGGGGAGCTGCTCCCGGCGCTCGCCGAGGAGCTCGACCTGCCGCGCCGCGTCGCCGTGGTCGAGCTCGACCTGGAGCCGCTGCTCGCGCGGGCCGGGAGGGTCGTCGTGGCCCGCCCGGTGGGCGCGCTGCCCGCCGCGACCCAGGACCTCTCGCTCGTCGTGCCGGTCGGCACCGCGGCGGCTGACGTGCGCGCCGCCGTCGCCGAGGGGGCGGGCGAGCTGCTCGAGGCGATCCGCCTGGTCGACGACTACCGCGGCACCGGGCTCGCCGAGGGGACGAAGTCGCTGACCTTCGCGCTGCGCTTCCGCGCGCCGGACCGCACGCTCACCGCGGCCGAGGCGACGGCCGCGAAGGAGAACGGCGTGGCCGTGGCGGCGGAGCGCTTCGGCGCCCGACTCCGCGAGTGAGGCCGGGGGTCCCGTCCGGTTCGGCCGGGCGGGGCCCCGCACCCGCACCGGCTAGGCTCTCGGGCATGACTTTCTCCGTGGCGGTGGCCGGTGCGAGCGGCTACGCGGGCGGCGAGCTGCTGCGACTGCTCGCCGACCACCCCGAGTTCGAGGTGCGCACGGTGACGGCGCACGCCAATGCGGGTCAGCCCCTCGTCGCCGTGCACCCGCACCTCCGCTCGCTCCGCGACCTCGTCCTCGTCGACACGACGACCGGGAACCTCGCCGGGCACGACGTCGTCTTCCTCGCCCTCCCGCACGGGAAGTCGGGCGAGATCACCGCGACCCTCCCCGAGGACGTCCTCGTCGTCGACTGCGGCGCCGACCACCGGTTGACCGACCCGCAGGACTGGGCCGACTTCTACGGGGGCGACTTCGCCGGGGCCTGGCCCTACGGGCTCCCGGAGCTGCTGATCGGCGGCGGCGGACGCAAGCAGCGCGAGGCGCTCGCCGGAGTGCGGCGCATCGCCGTCCCCGGCTGCAACGTCACGGCGATCACGCTCGGCCTGGCCCCCGGCCTGCACGCCGGAGTGATCGAGTCGTCGGACCTCGTCGCGGTCCTCGCCGTCGGACCCTCGGGTGCGGGCAAGAGCCTGCGGACCGACCTCCTCGCCAGCGAGCTCCTCGGCTCCGCGCACGCCTACGGCCTCGGCGGAGCGCACCGCCACAATCCCGAGATCCGGCAGAACCTCCTGCTCGCCGGAGCCGGACCCGTCTCGATCTCGTTCACCCCGGTCCTCGTGCCGATGTCCCGGGGCATCCTGGCGACCTCGACCGCGCGCCTCGCTCCCGGCGTCTCCGCGCAGGACGTGCGCGCCGCGTGGGAGACCGCCTACGGCGACGAGACCTTCGTCCAGCTGCTCCCGGAGGGCTCCTTCCCCCGGACGGCCGACGTGGTGGGGGCGAACACCGCTCTGATCGGACTCGCCGTGGACGAGCGGGCCCGCCGGGTCGTGGTCGTCTCGGCCATCGACAACCTGGTCAAGGGCACCGCGGGCGCGGCCGTCCAGTCCACCAACATCGCCCTGGGACTCCCGGAGTCCCTCGGCCTGAGCGTGAACGGAGTCGCGCCGTGAGCGTCACCGCAGCAGCAGGGTTCCGGGCGGCCGGAGTCGTCGCCGGGCTGAAGTCGACCGGAGCGCGCGACGTCGCGCTCGTGCAGAACCTCGGCCCGCTGCAGAGCGCCGCCGCGGTCTTCACGAGCAACCGCTGCAAGGCGAACCCCGTCCTCTGGAGCGAGCAGGTGATGCGCGACGGCGTCGTCTCGGCGATCGTCCTCAACTCCGGCGGCGCCAACTGCTACACGGGTGCTCAGGGCTTCCAGGTCACCCACCGCACCGCGGAGCTCGTGGGCGAGAGCCTCGAGGTGTCCGCCGGCGACGTGCTGGTGTGCTCCACCGGGCTGATCGGCGACCAGCTCGACCTCGCGAAGCTCACCGCCGGCGTGACCGGCGCCTCCGCCGAGCTCGCCGGGGGACCCGAGGCGGGCGAGGCGGCCGCCCGCGCGATCATGACCACCGACACGGTCCCGAAGCAGGCGGTGGTCCGCTCCGAGCAGGGCTGGAGCATCGGCGGCATGGCCAAGGGCGCCGGGATGCTCGCGCCGGGTCTGGCGACGATGCTGGTCGTGATCACGACCGACGCGGCCCTCGAGTCCGCCGCTCTCGACACCGCCCTGCGTGCCGCGACCCGCGTCACCTTCGACCGCCTCGACTCGGACGGCTGCATGTCGACGAACGACACCGTCGCACTGCTCGCGAGCGGCGCCAGCGGCGTCGAGGCCGACGCCGACGAGTTCACCGCGGCCCTGACCGCGGTCTGCCGCGACCTCACCCTGCAGCTGCAGGCCGACGCGGAGGGCGCCGCCCACGACGTCGCGATCCGCGTGCTGAACGCCGCGACCGAGGACGAGGCCGTGGTCGTCGCCCGCGCCGTCTCCCGCAGCAACCTGTTCAAGGCCGCGATCTTCGGCAAGGATCCCAACTGGGGCCGCGTCCTCGCCGCCGTGGGCACGACCGATGCGCAGTTCGACCCGTACGGCATCGACGTCGCGATGAACGGGGTGCAGGTCTGCCTCGCGGGCGAGCCGCACGAGAGCCGCGACCTCGTCGACCTCGCCCCTCGGGAGGTCGCCGTCGACATCGACCTGCACGCCGGGGACGCGACGGCCACGATCTGGACCAACGACCTCACGCACGACTACGTGCACGAGAACTCCGCGTACTCGAGCTGAGGCGGCCATGAGCGACGACACCACTCTCTCGGCCGAGAGCCGCGCCGAGCGCGACGCCGCGCCCGGGAAGGCCGCGACGCTCATCGAGTCGCTGCCCTGGCTGCAGAGCTTCCACGGGCGCACGATGGTGATCAAGTTCGGCGGCAACGCGATGGTGTCGGAGGAGCTGCAGCGCTCCTTCGCCCAGGACATGGTCTACCTGCGCTACGCCGGGATCCGCCCCGTGGTCGTCCACGGCGGCGGGCCCCAGATCTCGCGGATGCTCGACCGGCTCGGGATCGAGAGCGAGTTCCGGGGCGGTTACCGGGTCACGAGCCCCGAGGCGATGGAGGTGGTGCGGATGGTGCTCACCGGCAGCATCAGCCGCGACATCGTCCGCCGGATCAACGAGCACGGCCCCCTCGCCGCCGGCATCTCCGGTGAGGACGCGGGCCTCTTCGTCGGCCGCCGCCGCGGTGTCGTGATCGACGGCGAGGAGCACGACCTCGGACTCGTCGGAGACGTGATCGCCGTGGACCCCGCCGCCGTCCTCGCTCAGCTCGAGGCCGGCCGGATCCCGGTCGTGTCCTCGATCGCCCCCGATTCGGACGACCCCACGCAGTCGCTGAACGTCAACGCCGACGCCGCCGCCGCCGCGCTGGCCGTCGCGCTCGGCGCCGAGAAGCTCGTCGTCCTCACCGACGTGGCCGGCCTCTACTCCGACTGGCCCGACCGCGAGTCGCTCGTCTCGCACATCCGCTCGGACGACCTCGCGGCTCTGCTGCCCTCGCTCGAATCGGGCATGATCCCCAAGATGACCGCCTGCCTCGACGCCGTGCGCGGGGGAGTGCCCAAGGCCGCCATCATCGACGGCCGCATCCCGCACTCGATCCTGCTCGAGGTGTTCACCTCGGAGGGCATCGGCACCGAGGTCGTCGCCTCGCTCGACCCCCGCGACCGGGAGCGAATGTCGGGCCGCTGATCCTCAGCGGCCCCGGCTCCGAGCGCCCGTCCCGTCCGGGACGCGCGCACCGTCGGCCCTCGCGGCCGGACCGCTCCGATCGAAAGGCCACCATGTCCATCCCCACGACCGCGTCCCGCACCGGCTCGGCGCGAGACCGCTACTCCGCCGCGATGATGCAGACCTTCGCGCCGCCGCTCGCCGTGCTCGAGCGCGGCGAGGGCTGCCGGGTCTGGGACGTCGACGGGCGGGAGTACCTCGACTTCCTCGGCGGCATCGCCGTCAACTCGCTCGGCCATGCGCATCCCGTGTTCGTCGAGGCCGTGACGCGCCAGGCCGGTGCGCTCGCCCACGTCTCCAACTACTTCGCGACCGCCCCGCAGATCGAGCTCGCCGAGACCCTGCGCCGCCTCACCGGGGCCGGGGAGACGGGCCGCGTCTACTTCGCCAACTCGGGCACCGAGGCCAACGAGGCGGCCTTCAAGCTGGCGCGGCTGAACGCGGCCGGCGGCCGGCACCGCGTCCTGGCGCTGCAGAACGCGTTCCACGGGCGGACGATGGGCGCGCTCGCGCTGACCGGCAAGGCGGCCATGCGTGCGCCGTTCGAGCCGATGCCGGGAGGGGTCGAGCACCTCGAGGCGAGCATCGAGGCCCTCGAGGCGGCTCTCGACGAGTCCGTCGCCGCGCTGATCGTCGAGCCCATCCAGGGGGAGGCGGGCGTCATCCCGCTGCCGGCCGGCTACCTCGAGCGCGCGCGGGAGCTCACCCGCGAGCACGGCGCGCTGCTCATCGTCGACGAGATCCAGACCGGGGTCGGGCGGACCGGACGCTGGTTCGCCTACCAGGAGGCGGGGATCCTGCCCGACGCCGTCACCCTGGCCAAGGGGCTCGGCGGAGGCTTCCCCGTCGGAGCGCTGGTGACCTTCGGCGAGGCGTCCGACCTCCTGCAGAAGGGCCACCACGGCAGCACCTTCGGCGGCAATCCGCTCGCGACCGCCGTGGCCGGAGCCGTGCTCGCCGAGATCGAGCGCGCCGACCTTCTCGGCAACGCGCGGGAGCGCGGGGCGCAGATCGTCGACGCGCTGACCGCTCTCGACTCGCCCCTGATCGGAGGGGTCCGCGGCGCGGGCCTCCTCCTGGGCATCGCCCTGAACCGGCCGGTCGCCGCCGAGCTCGCCGCCGCCTGCCTCGACGCCGGCCTGATCGTGAACGCGGCGAACGACTCGAGCATCCGGCTCGCGCCTCCGCTCGTGGTGACCGCCGCCGACGTCGCCGAGTTCGCCGAGCGCTTCGGCCGCGCACTGCAGACCCTCTGACCCCGTACCTCCACCGAAAGCGACCAGCACCGTGACCCGCCACTTCCTCCGCGACGACGACATCACTCCCGCCGAGCAGGCCGAGATCCTCGACCTCGCCCTCGAGCTCAAGCGCGACCGCTTCTCCCGGAAGCCCCTCGCCGGGCCGCAGACCGTCGCCGTGATCTTCGACAAGTCCTCCACGCGCACCCGCGTCTCCTTCGCGGTCGGCATCGCCGATCTCGGCGGCAGCCCCCTGATCATCTCGACCGCGAGCAGCCAGCTCGGCGGCAAGGAGACCGCCTCCGACACGGCGCGGGTCCTGGAGCGCCAGGTCGCCGCCATCGTGTGGCGCACCTACGCGCAGTCGGGCCTGGAGGAGATGGCGCGCAGCACGCGCGTGCCGGTCGTCAACGCGCTCTCGGACGAGTTCCACCCGTGCCAGCTCCTCGCCGACCTGCTGACCATCCGCGAGCACCGCGGTCACCTCGCCGGCCTCACGCTCACGTTCTTCGGCGACGGAGCGAGCAACATGGCGCACTCGTACCTCCTGGCGGGGGCCACGGCCGGCATGCACGTCCGCATCGTCTCCCCGGAGTCGTACTCGCCGGACGCGGCGGTCCTGGCCGATGCGCAGCGCATCGCCGCGACCACCGGCGGATCGGCGATCACCACGACCGACCCCGACGAGGGCGCGGCCGGCTCCGACATCGTGATCACGGACACGTGGGTGTCGATGGGCAAGGAGGACGAGAAGGCGGCGCGCGTCGCGACCTTCGGCGCCTACCGGGTCGACGCGGCCACGATGGCCGCTGCCGCTCCCGACGCGCTGTTCCTGCACTGCCTGCCCGCGGATCGCGGCTACGAGGTGACCGCCGACGTGATCGACGGCCCGCAGAGCGTGATCTGGGACGAGGCGGAGAACCGCCTGCACGCGCAGAAGGCCCTGCTCGTGTGGCTCCTGGAGCGCGCCGGCACCGCCGACGCCGCTCAGTAGACTCGACAGCCGAACCCGAGGAGAACCATGACGGAACGACCCTCCGCCCGCGCGGGCGAGGCCGGAGCCCTCTGGGGCGGCCGCTTCGCCGGCGGCCCCTCGCCCGAGCTCGCCGCGCTCTCGAGGTCGACCCACTTCGACTGGCAGCTCGCCCCCTACGACCTCGCCGGCTCCCGCGCCCACGCCCGGGCGCTCGCCGGAGCGGGCTACCTCGACGACGCCGAGCTCACCGCGATGCTCGCGGCGCTCGACCGGCTCGAGGCTGCCGTCGCCGACGGGAGCTTCGCCGCCGACGAGTCGGACGAGGACGTGCACGGCGCCCTCGAGCGCGGCCTGATGCTCGAAGCCGGTCCCGAGCTCGGCGGCAAGCTCCGCGCGGGGCGCTCGCGCAACGACCAGATCGCCACCTTCGTCCGGATGTACCTCCGCGACCACGCGGCGCTCGTCTCGGAGCTGGTGGTGCAGCTCATCGACGCCCTCGCCGCACAGGCGTCGGCGCACCCGACGGCGATCATGCCCGGGCGCACCCACCTCCAGCACGCTCAGCCCGTACTCCTCGCGCACCATCTGCTCGCCCACGGCTGGGCGCTGCTGCGCGATCTGGAGCGCCTGCGGGACTGGGCCGTCCGGGCGGACGTCTCGCCCTACGGCTCGGGCGCCCTCGCCGGCTCGACCCTCGGCCTGGACGCCGAGGCGGTCGCCCGCGATCTCGGCTTCGCGTCGAGCGTGCCGAACTCGATCGACGGGACGGCCAGCCGCGACCTCGTCGCCGAGTTCGCCTTCGTCGCCGCCATGATCGGGATCGACGTCTCGCGCATCGCGGAGGAGGTCATCCTCTGGAACACGCGGGAGTTCGCCTTCGTCACGCTCGACGACGGCTACTCGACCGGGTCCTCGATCATGCCGCAGAAGAAGAACCCCGACATCGCCGAGCTCGCCCGGGGGAAGTCCGGCCGGCTGATCGGCAACCTCACCGGGCTGCTCGCGACCCTCAAGGCCCTGCCGCTCGCCTACAACCGTGACCTGCAGGAGGACAAGGAGCCGGTCTTCGACTCGGTGACGACCCTCGAGGTCCTGCTGCCCGCGTTCAGCGGCATGATCGCGACCCTCACCTTCCACACCGACCGGATGGCGGAGCTCGCGCCCCAGGGCTTCTCCCTCGCGACCGACGTGGCCGAGTGGCTCGTGAAGAAGCACGTGCCCTTCCGGGACGCCCACGAGATCACCGGCGAGCTGGTCAAGCTGGCGGAGGCGCAGGGGAGGGGGCTCGAGGATCTCGACGACGCCGCGCTCGCCTCGGTGTCGCCGCTGCTCACGCCCGACGTGCGCTCCGTCCTCAGCATCGAGGGATCGGTGGCGAGCCGGGACGGTGTCGGCGGCACGGCTCCCGACCGCGTCTCGGAGCAGCTCGCCCGGCTGACCGAGCGCGTCCGGGTCGTGCGCGGATCCCTCCGGGGGGAGCGCCCGTGACCCTTCGAGGAGCGCCGGGCGACGACGGCCGTCCGCCGCTGCGCCCCTGGCAGCAGCGGACTCTGGTGCTCGTCGCCGCAGTCGTCATCGTCGCGGTGATCGTGATCACCCTCGTGTCGGGCCAGAGCTTCTTCTGAGCGCCGACCTCCCCGATCTCTCGCGCTCGGCCCTCGAGGTGGCACCGGAGCTGCTCGGCCGCGTCCTCCTGCACCGCACGCCGGAGGGCGTGGTCGGCGTCCGGCTGACCGAGGTCGAGGCGTACCTCGGAACCGGTGAGGATCCGGGCTCGCACGCGCACCGCGGACCGACACCCCGGACGGCTCCCATGTTCGGTCCGCCCGGGTCCGTGTACGCGTACTTCACGTACGGGATGCACACCTGCGTGAACATCGTCTGCTCCCCGGCGGGCACGGCGTCGGCGGTGCTGCTGCGCGCCGGCGAGGTCGTATCGGGGGAGGATCTCGCGATGATCCGGCGCGGACCCGTTCGCAGCCGGGATCTGGCCCGCGGACCCGCACGGCTGGCGAAGGCCCTCGGAGTCCGTCTCACCGAGTCGGGCGACCCGCTCGAGGCGGCGTTCGAGCTGCTGCCGGGGGAGAGGCCGTCCTCCGTGGCGGCGGGCCCGCGCACCGGCGTCTCGGGCCCGGGCGGCGGGGACGACTTCCCGTGGCGCTTCAGCATCCCGGGCGACCCCACCGTCTCGCCCTACCGGAGAGCAGTGCCCCGGCGGCGGCCCGGAGCTCAGCCCGCGAGGTAGAGCCGGGCGAGCACGCCGAGAGCCGCCGACCAGGCGAGGCTCGCCAGCGTGCCGATGATGAACCGCTCGCGCGCTTCCGGGGAGGCGAGCTCGCTGAAGCGGCCGACGCCCTTGATCGCCACCACGACCGCGATCCCCTCGGGGAGACCGCTCATCAGTGCGCCGGCCGTCGCGATCCGCTCGAGGACCCCGATCGTCGTCCCGCCGCGGAGCACCTCGATCGGCTGGCCGATCGCCGAGGGCGCGCTCCCGGCGGCGGGTCGGGAGGATCCGGCGACCATGATGCCGCCGTGGCTGCCGCTGCGGGAGTCGGCCGTCGCGAGCCGGAGGGTGAGCAGCACGACCGGCCCGCCGCCCGCGACCGCCAGCGCGAAGGCCAGCACCGCCACCAGGACGGAGTGGATCGGGGGCGCGGACGGTCCGGCGACCGCCGTGAGCAGGAAGGCGGCGGCAGCCGCCACGAGGGGGATCCAGGCGAGCTGCGGACGGCGAAGGCGCACGGCGAGCACCGCACCGGCGAGTCCGGCGAGCAGCACGAGCACCACGCCCGTCCACGAGGCGGACTGCAGCGCGGAGGCGAGGAGCAGGGCGGGGGATCCGGGGGGTGCCGTCATCGGGGTGTCCTCTCGTCGGTGGGGTCGAGCGTACGGTCGACCACTGTCAGCAGGCGCGCGAGCGCGTCACGGGCGGGAGCGTCGACTCGAGCACTCGCCGCGCGGACCCGGAGGCTGACCGCCTGCGGGCTGACGGCGAGGCGCTCGGCCGCATCCTTCTGGGAGAGGCCGCTCTCGAGCAGGTCGACGATCTGCCAGCCGGCCTCGGAGCGCGCGTCGCGCAGCAGGAGGAGCGGATCGATCAGCGCCTGGACGTCCGCCGGTGCCGGCGCCGCCGTTCCCGGTGCGTCCGGATCGAGGGAGAAGCGCGTCGGCCGGCCCTTCGCCGCCTCGACCGCCCGGCGCGCCGCGAAGTACGCCTCCCCGGTCGCCGCTCTCGTGGTCGCGGGGAGTGGCCGGTCGACGGGGCCGATCCCGAGGCCGATGCTCCAGTGGCCGGTCCGGTGCAGCTCGAGCACGAGCGCGACGACGGCATCGGCCCGGTCGAGCACGCACTGGAACTCGTCGCCCGCCGTCCGCTCCGGGGGCAGGACGAACGACGCCCGACCGTCGTCGATCAGGCTCGCGATCGCCTGGTCCACGCGGTCGTGGTCGTGCCTGCTGTCGCGCTGATCCGCGGTGATGACGAACATCGGACCTCCTCGATCAAGTATCGGCACTTGATCGCCCGGGATCAAGCCTGTGCGCTTGACTCCCGGAGACCGGCTCCTTCCCGCCGCGGTAGCCTGGTCGGGTGATCGACCAGCACCTCCCCGGGTCCGCGACGAGCCCGCAGCTCGACCCCGCCTTCGACTCCGTGTGGGACGAGCTGGTCTGGCGAGGCTCGGTGCACGTGTCGACCGATGCGGGAGCGTTGCGCGAGCTGCTGTCGGGGGAGCCGATCACCTACTACTGCGGGTTCGACCCGACCGCGCCCAGCCTCCACCTCGGGAACCTGGTGCAGCTGATCGTCATGCGCCGGCTCCAGCTGGCCGGGCATCGGCCGCTCGGGCTCGTCGGCGGCTCGACCGGGCTGATCGGGGATCCGCGTCCGACGGCCGAGCGGACGCTGAACTCGCGCGAGACGGTGACGGCGTGGGTCGAGCGCCTCCAGGCGCAGGTGTCCCGGTTCGTTCCGGCGGGCGGCGACAACGGGCTGCGCCTGGTCAACAACCTCGACTGGACCGCTCCGCTGTCGGCGATCGACTTCCTGCGGGAGATCGGGAAGCACTTCCGCGTGGGGACGATGCTCAAGAAGGACGCGGTCAGCGCCCGCCTCAACTCCGACGCGGGGATCAGCTACACCGAGTTCAGCTACCAGATCCTGCAGGGACTCGACTACCTGGAGCTCTACCGGCAGTACGGGTGCGTCCTGCAGACCGGCGGCAGCGACCAGTGGGGCAACCTGACGAGCGGGACCGACCTGATCCACCGCACGGAGGGCGTGTCGGTCCACGCGATCGGCACACCCCTGGTGATGAACTCCGACGGCACAAAGTTCGGCAAGAGCGAGGGCAACGCCGTCTGGCTCGACTCCGAGCTCACCAGCCCATACGCGTTCTACCAGTTCTGGGTCAACACGGACGACCGTGACGTCGCCGACCGCCTGCGGATCTTCACCTTCCTGCCGCGCACGGAGATCGAGCGCCTGGAGAAGGCCGCCGCCGACGAGCCGTTCCGCCGGGAGGCGCAGCGCGCGCTCGCCTGGGAGGTCACGTCGCTCGTGCACGGAGCGGAGGCGACGCGTTCGGTGATCGACGCCTCGGCCGCGCTCTTCGGCAAGGGCTCGCTCGAGGGGATCGACCCGGTCATCCTCCGTGGCGCGCTCGAGGCGGTGCCCTCGATGGAGGCGACACCGGAGACGCCGGCGCTGCAGGCGTTCGTCGAGACCGGACTCGTCGCCAGCACGGGGGAGGCGCGACGGGCACTCGCTCAGGGAGGGCTCTCGGTGAACAACACCGCCCTCCCGTCCGAGACCGTCACGCTCGGCGAGCTCCCGTTGATCGATGGGATCGCCGTCCTCCGTCGCGGCAAGAAGAGCTTCGCCGGGGCCTTCGTCCGCTGACCGCGTGCCCGCTCTCCTCGAGCGGACGCGGATGATGACGGCGTCGGCGGTCTCATCAACACGGTGTCCCGTGTCCCGTGTCCCGTGTCCCGTGTCCGGTGTCCGGTGTCCGGTGTCCGGTAGCCGGTAGCCGGTAGCCGGTAGCCGGTAGCCGGTAGCCGGTAGCCGGTAGCCGGTAGCCGGTAGCCGGTAGCCGGTAGCCGGTAGCCGGTAGCCGGTAGCCGGTAGCCGGTAGCCGGTAGCCGGTAGCCGGTAGCCGGTAGCCGGTAGCCGGTAGCCGGTAGCCGGTAGCCGGTAGCCGGTAGCCGGTAGCCGGTAGCCGGTGTCCGGTGTCCGGTGTCCGGTGTCCGGTGTCCGGTGTCCGGTGCCGAGTCGGACACTCAGCGACGCAAGACCCCTGAATCCCGACACGCCCGGGACGCAGGCGATTTGCCGCTCGGCCGAGGCCCGACGTAATGTAACTCCTCGTCACCCCAAAGGAGCGGCAAGCGGGAGTCAGGCGCAGAGCGTCGAGACCAGCTGGCCCACCTCAAGCGGGGACCATCCCCTCGCTCCCAGGCCTGTTAGAGATTCGTCTCTTGAAGACTGCGGGATCGCGAGCGTAAGATGCAAAGCCTCCATGGGACACGGTCCCGGCTTCGTTGCAAGGCCTCACGGCCGAGCCCGGTGCAGTGGTGCGGTCCTCGATCGTGCAGCGAACACCACGAAGAAGCCGGACTTGACACGGCCTGCGGATGTGCTAAGTTAGTCGAGTTGCCACGGAGGCGATCGGAACTTCGGTTCTAACCAGCCTAACCGGTCTCGGCAAGCAAGACAAATCGAGTGGCTCACGCCCTCGTACAGCAAACTTCGATCACTTTCGTTGTGAAGCACCGTTCTGGTGTGGAGGCGGGATGTGTCCGATTCTTGAGAACTCAACAGCGTGCACTATGTTCAATGCCAATTTATACCCCGGCCTTGATCTTCGGATCGGGTTGGGATTCCTTTGGAAATTGATGTCAGCTTCCGGCTTTCGGGTCGGAGAGATGTCTTATTTGCTAGAGGTCAAACTTGACTCTCCTTCTCTTCGGGGTCGGAGGTCGTAATTTTTTTACGGAGAGTTTGATCCTGGCTCAGGACGAACGCTGGCGGCGTGCTTAACACATGCAAGTCGAACGATGAAGCCCAGCTTGC
>NZ_PSWN01000050.1:0-2410 GCF_002932815.1 Rathayibacter sp. AY1B4
GGGTTCGAGCGCATGGCGGGCCTTCCGGACGCCCGGGCGGGTCGGGGGATCCGATTCTCAGGCGATCCGCAGGTTACGGGCGGGGCGACGGCAGTGCCAGAGGAAGCGGGGCGCGCGGGCTTAACGGGGGGTGACGCATCGGCGGGCTATTGCCGGGGAGGCCGGACGGCCGTGGTCCGAGGGGTCGATCCGGATGGCGCACTCGAGGAGCTCGGCGCTCCTCCACAGGGCGCGGATCAGCGCGGGCATCCCCGGGAGCGATCGTCACGATCCCGAGCCCTCAGGACTCGGAGCCCCGCCGGACCCGCAGCCGCGTCTCCTCGAGGTCGAGCAGCGACTGGGCGTCGCGGAGGATGCGCTGCGGGTAGGCGCGGCGCGAGCGCGCGTCGAGCAGGGCCTCCCGCTCGGCGGCGACCACGGCGAGCCGCAGTGCCCGGTAGAGGCGGTGCGGAGTGTCGGCGACCGACCGCTCCGTGCCCCGCGAGCGCTCCCAGGCGGCCTCGGAGCGGAGGAAGGACGTCTGGCGCACCCGCTCCAGGACGTCCGGAGCGACGGCGTCGGCGCCCTCGACGGCGTCGCCCGGGCGCTCGAGCACCGAGAGGCCCTTCTCGGTGATCTCGTCGAGCAGGCCCGCGAGCGCCCGCTGGTCCTCGGGCACGTCGATCCCGCGGATGCCCAGCGCCCGGATCAGCAGCGGTAGCGTGCTGCCCTGGATCAGCAGGGTCGCGACGGCCACGGTGAAGGCGATCAGCACGAGCTGCGGACGGTACGGGATGTCCTCGGGCAGCGACTGCGCGGCCGCGAGGGTCACCACTCCGCGCATCCCGGACCAGCCGAGCACCAGACCGCCGCGCCAGCCGATGCCGTTGCGGCTGAAGTGCCGGTAGTCGCTGCGCCGCAGCAGGTAGCGCCGCTTCGCCCGGCCGCGCTCCTCCTTCGGCAGCTCCTGCGCCTCGGGCGACTCGAGCAGCTCCTTCTGCTCGCGGGCCCGGCGCTCGGCCCGGCGGGTCTGCCAGCGCTCGCCGAGGAGCACCGGGCCGACCCAGAGGAAGCGAACGACGATCAGCCCGACCACCGCGATCAGGCCGATGCCGACCGCTGCGGGCACGGAGAGGCGCGCGCTGTCGGCGTCGTGGATCAGCGAGCGGATCTCGAGCCCGATCAGCAGGAACACGCCGTTCTCGAGCAGGAACTGCACGGTGCGCCAGTTGATCCGGTCGTTGACCCGCGACTGCGCGGTGAAGGCCCGCGAGGAGGCGTGCCCGGTGTGCAGGCCGGCGACGACCACGGCGAGCACGCCCGAGGCGCCCAGGCCCTCGGCGGGGATGAACGCGACGAAGGGGACGATGAAGGAGAGGACGGTGTTGAGCACCGGGTCCTCGAGCCGCGAGCGGACGAAGACGGTGACGACGCTGGCCACGAACCCGACCACGACGGCCACGACGACCGCGTAGAGGAAGTCGCCGATCGCGGCCCACGGCGTCGCGAGCGTCCCGGCGGCGGCGGCGAGGGCCGAGCGGAGGAGCACCAGCGCGGTCGCGTCGTTGATCAGCCCCTCGCCCTCGAGCAGGGTGAGCAGACGCGGCGGGAGGCCGAGGCGCCGGCCGACCGAGGTCGCGGCGACCGCATCGGGCGGGCTGATGATCGCGCCCACGGCGATCGCCAGGCCCAGCCCGAGCTCGGGGAGGAGGAGGAAGAGGAGCGCGCCGACGCCGGCCGCCGAGATCAGCACCAGAACGACCGACAGGCCGGTGATGGTGGTGAGGTTCCGGCGGAAGTCGATGAACGGGACGCTGAGCGCCGCCGCGTACAGCAGCGGCGGCAGCACGCCGTCGAGCACCCACTCGTGCGGGACGACCACCTCCGGAACCCCGGGGATGTACGAGAGGCCGACGCCGGCGAGCACGAGGACGATCGGGGCGGCGACGCCGAGGCGCCGCGAGAAGACGGCGACCGCGACGAGGACCGAGACGCCGACGATCGCGGCGATGCCCAGCTCCATCAGCGGAGGCTCTCGAGGGCGCAGAAGGGCATGGTCTCGTCTCCAGGGGGTGGCGGGCGATCGCCCGGGACGAGTCTGCGCCTCTCGGCGGATGCGGGGCAGGGGGTTGCGAGCACCCGGCGTACCGCGCCGGGGTCAGCCGTCGTCGCGAGCGGCGCGGCGGTCGAGCAGGCGGGCGAGCGCGAGGAGGAGCGCCATGGCGCCGAGCGCGGCGACGGCCAGGGCGAGCGCGGCGCCGGGCTCGAGCGTGATCCCGCGCTCGACGACCTGCGCGCGCAGCACCGGGTCGGCCGAGACGACGAGCAGGCCGATCGAGGCGGCGGCGAGGACGAGTCCGTAGAGGACGGCGCCGACGCGGATCCGCGTCGGCGCCGTCCTCTACGGACTCGTCCTCGCCGCCGCCTCGAT
>NZ_PSWN01000051.1:0-1893 GCF_002932815.1 Rathayibacter sp. AY1B4
ACTGCACCCCTGACCCGGCGCGAGGCCCGCGAGGCCGAGCGCCGTGCGGCCCGGGCCGAGACGGAGACGGTCGGAGCGGTCGCCACGGCCGTTGCGGCGTCGACGGCGGTGGGCGCGGAGTCGCCAGCGCCTGCGGAAGCGGCGGAGTCGTCCGATCCGCTGCCCTCGACCGCGGTGCCGGCGGTCGCCGCGCCCGTCTCCGTCTCGGCCCGGGCCGCACGGCGCTCGGCCTCGCGGGCCTCGCGCCGGGTCAGGGGTGCAGTGGTCGGGGTGCCGGCACTCTCCTCAGGGGTGGGAATGCCTGGCTTCGACACGCGTGCGTTCTCCTCGGATGACGGTGGTGACGGGGGGGTCGGGGGCCGGTGGGGATCCGGCGACGAGCCACTCTAGCCCGAGGCCCGCGCATAACGGAACGATCACGACGGATCCGGCACGGATGCTCCGACCGCTCGCGCCCGCGCGGTGCCAGGATGGGGCGCAACCGGGAAGGAGCTCCTCATGACCGCACCCACCCCCACCGGGCCCGTCCTCGTCGGCATCGTCGACGGCCAGCGACCCGAGGTCCTGCGCACCGCCGCCCGCGTCGCCGCCGACGCCGGAGCCGCCCTGCTGCTCGTGTCGGTCTCGGCCGATCCGTACCTCGTCGGCGAGTACGTCGATCCGATGACAGGCGGCATCCCGCTCGGCTTCGTCGGCGCCGCGGCCGACCGCGGCGAGGGCCCGTCCCTCCCGCCCGGGCTCCGCGAGACGGTCGAGCACGAGCTGGACGGCAGCTCTGTGCAGTGGTCGCTGCGCGCGGCGCGGGGCGAGCCGGCCCTGGCGCTCGCCGAGGTCGCCGAGGAGGTCGACGCGCGGATGATCGTGGTCGGCACCCGCGACGCGGGCGTGCTCGCGAGCATCGCCGAGTTCCTGAGCGGGAGCGTCGCCGCCCATCTCGCGCACCGCCAGCACCGCCCCGTGCTCGTCGTCCCGCGCGCCGACCGCGACCCGTCGCGCCCGGCGCCCTGGGACCTCGCGGAGTGACGCGACCCCTCCACCTGCGCCCCGCCGCGATCCTCCTCGTCGCGGCGGGCGGTGCTGTCGGCACGGTGGCTCGCGCCGCGATCGGCGCCGCACTGCCCCCGCTGGGCGTCGTGCCGGTCGCGACGCTCGCCGTGAACCTGCCGGGCGCGTTCCTCCTGGGCCTCCTGCTCGAGGCGCTGGCGCGGCGCGGGCCGGACGAGGGCGGGCGCCGCACCCTCCGCCTCCTGCTCGGCACCGGCGTGCTGGGCGGATTCACGACCTACAGCACCTTCTCGCTCGACACGGTCGCGCTGCTCGAGGGCGGCCACGTCGTGGAGTACCTGCTCTACACCGGCGGCACGCTCGTGCTGGGCGTGCTCGCCGCGGCGCTGGGCATCGCGGTCGCGGGGCAGCGGAGGGCGGCGGCGTGACGCCCGGCCTGCTGCTCGCGGTCGCTCTCGCGGGCGGAGTCGGAGCGGCCGCACGGCTCGTCGTCGACGGGGTCGCGCGGTCGCTCGTGCCGGCGCGCTGGCCGGTCGGCACCGCGCTGATCAACGTGAGCGGGTCGCTGCTGCTCGGAGTCGTCACCGGGCTCGTGCTGGCCGGTGTCCTCGACCCGGTGTGGCGGGCCGTGCTCGGGACGGGCGTGCTCGGCGGCTTCACCACGTTCAGCACGGCGAGCGTCGAGACCGCGCGGCTCTTGCTCGACCGGCGCTGGGCGGCCGGCCTGGGGTACGGCGTCGGCACGGCGGCGCTCGCCGTCGCGGCGGCGGCCGCGGGCCTCGCCCTGACGGGCGTCCGGCTGTCCTGAGCGGCGTGGCGGGCGCTCCGGAGCGGCGTGCGGCTCTGCTCCTCACCGCCCTTCCCGGAGCCCACCCCACGCCCCTCCGC
>NZ_PSWN01000052.1:0-1869 GCF_002932815.1 Rathayibacter sp. AY1B4
ACGACTCGCCGCCCGCGTCCTGCGGGCCCGCGGCAGGGTCGTGGCGCTCCCGGCCCCCGCCTCCTCTTCTCCCGCCCGCACTCCGCACGACAGGAACGAGCACCCATGACGCTGTCCACTCCTCAGACCGCCTACGCCTCCGCCAAGCTCCAGGGCACCGGAGTGGGACGCGGGCTGGCCCTCGGGCCGGTCCTGCGCATGCCGGAGCCGCTGCCCGAGCCCGAGGACACCGCCAGCACCCGCAGCGTCGCCCAGGAGGAGGAGCGCGCCGTCTCGTCGCTCTCCGCCACCGCCGCGACGATCCGCCACCGCGGCGAGCGGGCCGGCGGCTCGGCGAAGGACGTCCTCGACGCCCAGGCCCTGATGGCCGAGGACCCGTCCCTCGCGGACGACGTCAAGGCGCGGATCGCCGGGGGCAAGACCGCGGAGCGCGCCGTGCACGAGGCCTTCGCCGGCTTCCGCGACCTGCTCGTGGCGATGGGCGGCTACATGGCCGAGCGCGCGACCGACCTCGACGACGTCTCGCAGCGCGTCGTGGCGCACCTGCGCGGCGTCGCCGCTCCCGGCGTCCCCGAGTCGGACGAGCCGTTCGTGCTCGTCGCCCGTGACCTCGCTCCGGCCGACACGGCGCTGCTCGACCTCGAGAAGGTCCTCGGTCTGATCACCAGCGACGGAGGACCGACCTCGCACACGGCGATCCTCGCCCGGGAGAAGTCGATCACCGCCATCGTCGGCACCACCGGCGCCCTCGACCTGCGGGACGGCCAGCTCGTCATCCTCGACGCCACCTCCGGCGTCGTGACGGTGAACCCCTCGGACGCCGAGATCGGCGCCGCGAAGTCCTCGATCGCCGAGCGCGCCGAGATGCTCGCCGCACCGGTCGGTCCCGGCGCGCTGGCCGACGGCCACGCCGTGCCGCTGCTCGCGAACCTCGGCTCGGCCGACGGCGCTGCGAACGCGGTCGAGCTCGGCGCCGAGGGAGTGGGGCTGTTCCGCACCGAATTCCTCTTCCTCGACGCGAAGGAGGCGCCCTCGGTCGCCGAGCAGGCGGAGCAGTACACGCGCCTGCTCGCTGCGTTCCCCGGCCGCAAGGTCGTCGTCCGCGCGCTCGACGCCGGCGCCGACAAGCCGCTGAGCTTCCTCAACGACGACCACGAGGAGAACCCGGCCCTCGGTCTCCGCGGACTGCGCGCCCTCCGCGCCAGCGAGCAGATCCTCCGCGACCAGCTCACCGCCCTCGCCCAGGCCGATGCCGCGACCGACGCCGACCTCTGGGTCATGGCGCCGATGGTCGCGACCGTGGACGAGACCCGCTACTTCACCTCGATGGCGCGGGAGCTCGGCATCCGCACCGCCGGAGTGATGGTGGAGGTCCCCTCCTCCGCCCTGCTCGCCGACCGCATCCTCGGAGTCGCGGACTTCGCCTCGATCGGCACCAACGACCTGACCCAGTACACGCTCGCCGCCGACCGCATGCTCGGCACGGTCTCGGCGTTCCAGGACCCGTGGCACCCGGCCGTGCTCCGCCTCGTCGGCGAGGTCGGCCGCGCGGGAGCGGCGCTGGGCAAGCCCGTCGGGATCTGCGGAGAAGCCGCCGCCGACCCGCTGCTCGCCGTGGTCCTCGTCGGCCTCGGCGCCACCACCCTCTCGATGTCGCCGTCGGCTCTCGCCGACGTCCGCGCCGAGCTGGCCGAGCACACCCTCGACGACGCCAAGCGGTACGCGGAGCTCGCTCTCGCCGCCGACAGCGCCGCCGACGCCCGCTCCGCGGTCACCGAGGCGATCGCCGCCTCCGAGGATGCGGTCGGCGAGCAGGGCGGAGGAGGGGACCTCCACCATCACTCCGGCGGTGCGGATGCCGAGCTCCCG
>NZ_PSWN01000053.1:0-1827 GCF_002932815.1 Rathayibacter sp. AY1B4
CGGCGGAGCGGACGCGTGCGTGGTCGGGCGGAGCTGTCGGGTAGTGCCCATGTAGCCCGTGTTCGCCTCCGGTGTCGATCCTCGACGATGCGGTGGACGGGGGCGCCCGCGGCTCCGAGCGGTGGACGGGCGCCTGTGCAGCGGGCCGGGGACGCGGCCGTCAGTGCGTGGGGACCCGCTCCGGACGGATGCGCTCGGGAACGGGGACGAGCGCGTGGGTGATCGCGCTCGAGAGGGTGAAGGCGCTGGAGTCGAGGTGCGAGGAGTGCCCGAGTCGTGTCGCTTCGGAGGCGCGCTGCTTCGCTCCGGAGGCGGGCCGGATGTCTCCCGAGAGGCTGATCTCGCCGAACGCGGCGATCCCGGGCCGCAGCGGCGTGTAGGCGTGGGCGGAGGCGATGGCGACTGCGATCGCCAGGTCCGCCGCCGGCTCCATGAGCTTCACGCCGCCGACGGTCGACACGTAGACGTCGCAGCGCCGCAGGGGGATGCCCGCCTGCCGCTCGAGGACCGCGAGGATCATCGCGACCCGGGACGCGTCGACTCCGTTCGTGACGCGGCGGGGGTGCTCGCCGTCGTTCGCGATCACGAGCGCCTGGATCTCGACGGGGAGCGCGCGGCGTCCCTCCATCGCGACCGTGACGCAGATGCCCGGGGTGGGGAAGCGGGTGCGGCTGAGGAACAGACCGCTCGGGTCGGGGATCTCGGCGATGCCCTCGGCGGTCATCTCGAAGCAGCCGACCTCGTCCGTCGGGCCGAAGCGGTTCTTGAGCGAGCGGACGAAGCGCAGCGCCGTCTGCCGGTCGCCCTCGAAGTGGCAGACCACGTCGACCAGGTGCTCGAGCAGGCGCGGCCCCGCGATGGAGCCGTCCTTCGTGACGTGTCCGACGAGCACGAGGGGGAGCGCCCGCTCCTTGCAGACGCGGATGAGGGTCGCGGCGACCTCGCGGACCTGGCTGGGACCGCCGGGCAGGCCGTCGACGGTGTCGCTCGCGACCGTCTGCACCGAGTCGACGATGAGCAGGTCCGGTCGGACCTCGTCGATCTGGCCGAGCACGGTGGCGAGGTCGGTCTCGGCCGCGAGGAAGAGGCTGTCGTGCATCGCGCCGGTGCGCTCGGCCCGCATGCGCACCTGCGCGGCCGACTCCTCCGCGCTGACGTAGAGGACCCGCTGGCCCTCGGCCGCGGCGCGGCTCGCGACCTCGAGCAGGAGGGTCGACTTGCCCACGCCGGGCTCTCCCGAGAGCAGCACGACCGCACCGGAGACGATCCCGCCGCCGAGCACGCGGTCGAGCTCGCCCACGCCGGTGGGGCGGTGTGCCGCCGACGTGGTCTCGATCTCGGTGATCGGCCGCGCGATGCGGCCGGCGGCCGGAGCCACAGCGGCGACCGCGCGGACGAGGCCGGTGCGCTCGGTGCTCTCGATCACAGAGCCCCACTGCTGGCACTCGCCGCAGCGGCCGACCCACTTCGCGGTCGTCCATCCGCACTCCGAGCAGCGGTACGGGGCGGTGCGCGTCTTCGAGGAGGCCATGAGGTCCTTTCGGGGCGGGGGAGGGGGACGAGCGCGACGCTATGGGGGACCCCCGACACCGCCGCTCGTTCGAACGTGTCTTCGACAGTACCGTCGACCACCGACGCCGCGAGCGGGGCGCGCCAGGCCGGGGGAGAGGTCTCGTGGAAGCCGTCTGTGGAGGAGCGTCGTCGCGGAGGGGCGGAGGCGGAGGATCGCGCCTCGGAGAACGACTCCGCCCCGAGCGCCGCCCCGTCGGCGTCGGACGTCTGCGGGAGACTGGGGGACATGCCCTCGACAGTGCACGTCCTCAAGTC
>NZ_PSWN01000054.1:0-1740 GCF_002932815.1 Rathayibacter sp. AY1B4
CCGGCCGCCCACGTCCCTCACGGCCGACCACCACCCCCGGGGCTGGTTCGAGTCCTGACGCGGTCCCCTCCCTCTCCGCGGGATGCCGCTCCGGTACGCGACACGCCGTGCCGGGCGCACCGACGTGGCGTCTCGCGGGGAGGTACTGGGGGGATGCAGCAGTCGGAGGGGCGCGAGCCGGACGAGGTGCGCCGGTACGGGGAGGCTCCGGAGCAGATCGCGGACGTCTTCCGCGGGGCGCCCGGCGAGGCGCACCGGCCGGTCGTGCTCGTGCACGGCGGATTCTGGCGCGCGCGGTGGGACCGGCGGCACGCCCGGCCGCTCGCGGCGGCGCTGGCCGACCGCGGGCACGACGTGCTCCTCCCCGAGTACCGGCGCACGGGCGACACGGGAGGCGGCTGGCCGGGCACCGGCGACGACGTCCTGGCCGTGCTCGCGGCGCTCCCGGCGCTGCTGCCCGGCGCCGGACCGGTCACCCTCGTCGGCCACTCCGCCGGCGGCCACCTCGCCGTCTGGTCGCAGGCCGCCCGTCCGTCGCCGCACGTCGCGGCCGTGGTGGCGCTGGCGGGCGTGCTCGACCTGGCCGCCGCCTCCGCCGACCGCCTCAGCGACGACGCCGTGGGCGAGCTCCTCGGCGGCGACCTCGCGCTGCTCCCGGGCGCCGACCCCGCGCAGCTGCCCGCGCCGCCGCAGCCGACCACGCTGATCCACGGCGTGCTCGACGAGGACGTCCCCGTCGCCTACAGCCGCCGATACGCCGACCGGCATCTCGCCGTGCAGCTGCACGAGCTCGCCGACGCCGACCACATGGCGCTCGTCGATCCGACGACGCCCGCCTTCGCGATCCTCCTCACCGCGCTCGGCTGACGCGGGATCGCACCCCCTCGCCCGTCGGCGTCCGCTGGGGACGGATCGCGACACACCGCCCGCCGAGGCGCGACGGGAACAGGCCCCCTACAGGACCGGCGGGTACAGGAAGAGCGGGACCTGCGCGGTGGGGAAGGTGCGGGTGACGTAGCTGTGCTTCCCGCCGTAGTTGTACTCCTCGAGGAGCACGGTGCCGTCGTCGTTGACCTTCTGCACGTACGAGACGTGGTTGTAGGTCCACCACGCGACGCAGCCGACGATCGGGACGCTGCTGGTCGCCCAGCCCTTCGCGGCCCAGTTGTCCGGCCACTCGTAGGCGCTGCCGCCGAGCGGGGTGATGTTCCCCCACGTGTACTTCCACGGCGCGGAGGTGCGACCGGCGTCGCGGTTGAGGCGCCAGGCCACGAAGTCGACGCACTCGCGGTAGTAGTAGCCGAGGGGCGAGAGTCCGCCGCCGTCGTCGTCGATCGTCTCGTAGGGCCACGGGTAGTCGTCGCCGACCGCGCGGGTCTGCACGGTCGAGAACTCTCCGCCGTTGGATCCGGAGAGCACGGCCGCCTGGCGGCTGGCCTCGTCGAGCTGCGCCTGGGTCGGTGCGGCGAAGGCGTCGCGGACGGCGGTCTGGCCGGCGGCGTCGGAGGAGACGGTGAGGTTCTGGAGGCCGACCCGGTTCGCGGCGGCGCGGCCGGTCGCGGTGGCGGAGGAGCTGCGGGCGCCGTACGCGGGGATCGCGGCCGTGGCGAAGAGGCCGCCGACCACCGAGAAGGTGCCGAAGGCCAGGGCGCGGCGGCTGAGGCCGCGGGCCCGGGCGGGCTCGGCGGCGCGGGGAGCGACGGGGCGGGAGGCGGACGCGCGGCTCGGTGAGGCCGGGAT
>NZ_PSWN01000055.1:0-1385 GCF_002932815.1 Rathayibacter sp. AY1B4
GCAGTACGGGCTGCTCTTCGCCGTGAACTCGCTCGTCGTCGTCCTCGGCGCGGGAGCGGACCTCGTCGGCTCCACGCCGCTCGGTCGAATCAATTCGATCACGTGTCGGACAGGGGCGCCACCCCTCGGACCGCCGTCGGGTCAGACCGGGTGGAGCGGAGTGCCGAGCGGGTCGGCGAGCAGGCGCTCGAAGGCGAGCTCGGCGGCGCCCAGCATGAGCAGATCGGCGCCGAGCTCGGTCCGCACGATGCGCACGGAGTCGAGTGCGACCCGGAAGGGGCCGCCGCGGCCCAGGCGCTCCTCCAGGAACCCCGGCGCGACTCCGACCAGCGCCCCGAGGAAGCCGCCCAGCACCACGAGCTGCGGGTTGAACACGTTGATCACGTTGCGCAGGGCGACCGCGAGGTGCCCGAGCTGGCGCTCGACCTCGGCGCGGACGGCCGGGTCCTCGGAGGCGGCGAGCGCCTCCTCCAGCCGCTCGCTCTCGTCGAGGCCGAGCACGGTGAGCAGCTCGGCGCGGCCGACCTCGGTCTCGAGGCAGCCGACGGCGCCGCAGTGGCAGTCGATGCCCGCGCTGTTGACGAGGGTGTGGCCGATCTCCCCCGCGTAGCCGTCGATGCCGTGCAGAGGCGCGCCGCCGACGATGACGCCGGCGCCCACTCCGCTCGCGCCGCCGTTGAGGTAGACGAGGTGCGAGACGTCGCGGCCGGCGCCGAGGACGCTCTCGGCGAGTGCACCGAGGTTGGCGTCGTTCGCCGAGAGGACGGGCAGGCCGGTCGCGTCCGCGAGCATGCGGGAGAAGGGCTCGTCGTCCCAGCCGAGGTGCGGGCCGACCCGGACGAGGCCGTCGGCGTCGCGGACGAGGCCGGGCACGGCGACGCCGATGCCGACGGTCCGCGTCTCCTCGGGCAGCTCGGCGAGCAGCTCGGCGACCGCCTCGGCCGCCAGACGGGCGGCGGCCTCGGCGGTGGGGACGGAGGCGGAGCGGCGGATGCGGCGGCGGACGACGGCGTCGACGCCGACCACGGCGACCGTGACGGCGTCGATCTCGGGGTTCACGGCGAGCGCGACGACTCCGGGATCGGCCTCGACGACGGGGCTCGGCCGGCCGACCTGGTTCGGCGTGGCCGGCTCGCGCTCGCGCACGATGCCGAGCTCCACCAGCTCGCCGACCAGCGCCGCGATCGTGGAGCGGTTGAGGCCGGTCAGGCGGGTCAGCTGCGAGCGGGAGCGGGGGCCGCCGCGGTGCACGAGGCGGAGGATCGCCGAGAGGTTGTGCCGCCTGACGCGGTCGAGGTTGTTGCCGCGCCGAGCTGCTCACCGTGCTCGGCCTCGACGAGAGCGAGCGGCTGGAGGAGGCGCTCGCCGCCTCCGAGGACCCGGCC
>NZ_PSWN01000056.1:0-966 GCF_002932815.1 Rathayibacter sp. AY1B4
GGATTCGGCTACAGCGGGCAGCGCGTGCTGGTCGAGGGCGGTCAGGGGTTCGCGAACAACCTCGCGGCCTACGACTCGTTCAACCCGGGGCGCTTCTTCGACAGCAGCCAGCTCGACCCGTATCAGCTGAACCTCGACAGCCTTGCCGTCGAGTACGTGACCGAGCCGGGCGAGGCGTTCGGGCAGCCGATCGACTACACCGCGACCGTCACCACCACCCAGCGCGGAGGCAGCAGCGAAGAACGCACCGTCAAGGTCAACGAGCCGCTAGCGATCGGAGGCACGAATGTCTACCTCCTCGGCAACGGCTACGCCCCGACCATCACAGTGCGCGACCCCTCCGGCACGGCGATCTTCACCGACTCGGTGCCCTTCCTCCCGACCAACGCGAACCTCACCTCGGTCGGAGTGGTGAAGGTGACGGACGGCCTTGCTGAGCAGATCGGCATGACCGGCTTCTTCTACCCCACCCAGGACCAGCTCGCGACAGGAGCATCGACGTCCGTCTTCCCGGACCTTCAGTACCCCGTGCTCTCGCTCAACGTGTTCTCGGGCGACCTGGGATTGAACGGCGGAGTGCCGACCTCGGTCTACGAGCTCGCCGTCGACTCTCTGACTCGACTGACCGGCGGCGACACCGGAGTAGCACCATTGACGCTGAAGCCGGGCGAGACCACGAACCTGCCCGACGGATTGGGTACCGTCACCTTCGAGAACGTCGGAGCCGACCCGGACGTCATCGGCACCGATAGCGTCCGCCGCTTCGCGTCCTTCGACATCCACCACGACGCCACCCAGGGCTGGGTGCTGCTCTTCGCGATTCTCGTCCTCGCCGGGCTTCTCACGTCACTATTCGTGCCGCGCCGACGAGTCTGGATCAAGGCCACCCCGGCCGAGGACGGCTCGCTGCGCCTCGAGTACGCCGGACTCGCCCGAGGCGAGGATCCACAACTCGTGCGAACGGTT
>NZ_PSWN01000057.1:0-823 GCF_002932815.1 Rathayibacter sp. AY1B4
GCCCGCGTTCAGCAGCTCGATCACCCGGTAGCGCAGGAGCCACACGGTGAGGGAGGCCGCGGCGGCGACGCCGAGCACCGCGAACTGCCGCCGACGGCGGTGGGTGCCGTCGCCGTGGCGCACCCAGCGCAGAGCGAGGGCGACGACGACGGCCACGGCGAGCACGCCCGCGCTCACGGCGGAGCGCGTGAAGAGGAGGGTGACCGCGGCGAGGGCGATCGAGGCGACGGCCGGCCCGCGGGCGACGGAGCGGGTCATCAGCTCCACCGAGAACGTCACGATCGCCAGCAGGCAGACCAGCCCGAGCTGGTTGCGCGTGCCGACGAGTCCCTGGATCGGCCCGCCGACCGCGAGCAGGCCCTCCACGCCGAGGAAGCGCAGCGGCTGGTCGATCAGCACCCCCGAGAGCACCTCCACGGCCAGCGAGGCGATCAGCACGACCCGCAGCACGTCGCCGACCGAGCGGATGATCTGGATGATGTCGCGCGTGAGGCCGATCGCGATCGCCAGGAACGCCAGGGCGAACTGGTAGACGACGCTCGAGACCGTGGCCCAGGTGTAGTCGCTCCACAGCACGCTGAGCGCGATCCAGCCGAGGAACACCAGGATGCTCGTGGGCAGCAGGCCCTCCCAGTCGAGCCGCCCGCGCCGCAGGACGAGCATGACCGCGGCGAGGGCGGTGAGCGTGGCGACGGCGGCGATGTAGCCGGGCCAGCCGAGGAGCCCGCGGACCGCCGGGGCGCAGAGGACGGTGACGAGAGTGGTCTGCGCGAGGGCCGCCGCGAACTGCGGGGACGCCGTCGCGTCGGCGACGGAGGCGGGG
>NZ_PSWN01000058.1:0-729 GCF_002932815.1 Rathayibacter sp. AY1B4
ACACCATTTCGACTACGGGGCTCGCACCCGCTCTGGCCAGGCGTTCAAACCTGTTCGTCTATGATGCGCTGTAACGTTCACCGGCCGGCAGACCGGAACAAAAAGTCCCACAACCCCGGCCATGCAACCCCTGCCGGGTATCACACATGACTCGGTTTAGCCTCTTCCGCGTTCGCTCGCCACTACTGACGGAATCACTGTTGTTTTCTCTTCCTGTGGGTACTGAGATGTTTCACTTCCCCACGTTCCCTCTACCCGCCCTATATATTCAGGCGGGAGTCACCAGGTCACCACAAGGGGCCTGGCGGGGTTTCCCCATTCGGAAATCCTCGGATCACAGCTCGTTTATCAGCTCCCCGAGGCTTATCGCAGATTACGACGTCCTTCTTCGGCTCCAGATGCCAAGGCATTCACCGTTTGCTCTTATGAACTTGCTAATCACATGAGTTAAGAAACTACAACTCGAAAAGTTGCAGATCCAATGATTTGCATGACCGCAGCCCGAAAGCCGCGCCATGCGAATCTTGTCGATCCACGACCGAAGCCGTGAATCTAAGATGCTCGCGTCCACTGTGTAGTTCTCAAAATACGGGCGGTATCCCTCTCTCACACACCCAGGCGTGAGAAAAGGATCCGGAGAGTCGACCCCGCCACCCGAAGGCAGCCGGCCCGGTCCCTCAGGACCCAACAGCGTGCATGTACCCGACTCCACCGCCCCGACGCGTTCCC